>JBDKHS010000111.1:0-7146 GCA_039797505.1 Pseudomonadota bacterium
GTATATTAAATTTGCTCATGTTTTTCCACGCGAGATAAAGTAGTGATTAGATCATCATATTCTCGTAATATTACAAATTGATTATGCGAATTATCAGAATCAGGATTTACAAATTTGCTGAGTATTTTCCTCAAATTAAGGCGTAATACTGTAAATTTTGACACTGACAATTCGCGATCTGTGGGATTACACTAAATTCCGAATTTCCCGCAACGCCACCGATAACATCGACAAATCAGGATTTGCAATCTTTCCGATTTCGTTCAAAGTTTGCTGACAACGCAACATTGCCCCCTGATTTTGCTGCATCCACTGCGCTAATTGCAGTTCAGGTGCGGTGTTGGGCGGAGAACTTTTAATTACTAAGGAAGTCAGGGCGCGATGATTTTTATACAATTCATCGCGCAGCGCAGAGCGCGACAAGGCCGTCCAACGATTATCCCGAGGCAAGGCACTGACATGATCGCGCAGCCAGTTTAATTTCAAAGTATTGCCTAAATTGAAATGTACCACCGCCACTTGCTCCAAAGCAATCGCTTGTTGGCTCGCGACTTCGACAATATCCAAAGCGGATAACCACGGCAGAAAACTCGCAATGCCGCGTGCCAAATTCGACGGTGCGCCCAGATTTTCAAAATGCACGGCCCATTTATCCCACATTTCACGATCCGCATCCGTCACCAAATCATAAAGCTGGCTGGCTAATAAGGTCACGCTGGGTTGTAAACTGGTAATGCTGTGGCTTATATTCAGCGGTAAACGATGATTGCGTAGCAGCCAGCGCGTCGCCCGCTCCATCAGCTTTTGTGCTTCAATGAACAAAGTCAGTTGCAAAGGGGTATTCATTTGGCAATCCAAGGCCTCTATTTCTGCCCACCATTGCTGCATGCCAAACACTTCCCACGCCACCAAAAACGACCGCATAATTTCAGGCGCACTTAAGCCAGTTTCTTCACTTAACAAATAAACACTTAAACCGCCGTGATTAATCGCTTGATTGGTTGCCAAGGTGGCAATGATTTCACGGTGCAAACGGTGCTGGCTGATTTGCTCGGGGAAACGTTGTGGTAAAGGTTGCGGAAAATAGCTGAGCAATAATTTCTGCAAATACGCATCTTCTGGGAAATCTGAAGCCAGCAATTCTTCATATAAATGAATCTTGCTGTATGCCAACAACACGCACAGTTCGGGCGAAGTCAGCCCAATTTGTGCAGCACGACGCTCGGATAAAGCCTTGTCATCGGGTAGACGTTCTAAATAGCGATCTAATTTGCCTTGCTGTTCCAAGTGGTGCATGAAACGGGTGTGCGCATCCAGTAATTGCGCAGAAAGCACATTGGATAAACTCACCGCCTGAGTTTGCAAATAATTATCGCGTACCAGCAATTGCCCAATACTGTCGGTCATTTCTGCCAACACTTGATCGCGCTGCTTTTCGGTCAAATCGCCTGCCGCCACAATCGCATTGAGCAGGATTTTTAAATTCACCTCGTGGTCAGAACAATCTACGCCGCCAGAATTATCAATCGCGTCGGTATAAATGCGTCCGCCTTTCAAGGCATATTCCACCCGCCCTAATTGGGTAAAGCCCAAATTGCCACCTTCGCCCACCACTTTGCAGCGCAAGTCTTCGCCATTAATCCGCAATGCGTCATTGGCGCGATCATTCACATCGGCATGATGTTCACTGTGGGCTTTCACATAAGTCCCAATGCCGCCATTCCATAATAAATCCACAGGCGCACGTAGCAGGGCGCGAATTAAATCCGCAGGGGCAAGCTGTTCTTCTTTAATGGCTAACACCGCACGAATTTCAGGGGACAGCGTAATCGATTTGCTTTTGCGCTCAAATACACCGCCGCCCTTGGAAATTAATGCTGCGTCATAATCGGCCCAAGTGGAGCGTGGCAAATTAAATAAACGCCGCCGTTCTTCTAAACTGGGAACGGGGTCGGGGTTCGGGTCTAAGAAAATGTGTTGATAATTGAACGCCGCCACTAATTTAATTTGCGGTGATAACAACATCCCATTGCCGAACACATCGCCCGCCATGTCACCAATCCCGACCACAGTGAATGGCTGTTGTTGGACATCAACCCCCAGTGCTCGAAAATGCCGTTTCACCGATTCCCATGCACCGCGTGCCGTAATTCCCATTTTCTTGTGGTCATAACCCGCCGAGCCGCCCGAGGCAAAGGCATCGCCCAGCCAGAAGTTGTATTCTTTGGCAATCGCATTGGCAATATCGGAAAAACTTGCCGTGCCTTTGTCCGCAGCGACAACTAAATAGGGGTCATCTTCATCATGGCGCACCACGTCTGGCGGTGGAATCACTTGCCCTGCCACAATATTGTCGGTCAAATCCAACAAGCCACGAATCAAGGTTTGATAACAATGAATCGCTTCTGCCAAAATGGTTTGGCGATCTGCATCGGCTGCCAAGGTTTTAATCACAAAACCGCCTTTCGCGCCCACGGGTACAATTAAGGCATTTTTCACCCGTTGCGCTTTGACCAAGCCTAAAATTTCGGTGCGAAAATCTTCCAAGCGATCCGACCAACGAATTCCCCCCCGCGCCACTCTGCCACCGCGTAAATGCACGCCTTCCATGCGTGGCGAATACACCGAGATTTCAAACATCGGGCGCGGTTCGGGTAAATCAGGAATTTTGAGCGGGTCAAATTTAAAGGCAAGATAAGCTTTTGATTCGCCATCCGCTTGTTTTTGAAAATAATTACTGCGTAAAGTCGCCAAAATCAACACGAGGAAACGCCGTAAAATGCGGTCTTCATCCAAACTGCTGACGTGGTCGAGACTCTTTTGAATCTGCGCTTGCACACTTTCTGACTGTGCCGCATCGGCTTGCTGCGGGTCACAACGCAGATAAAATAATTGTAATAATTGGCGGGTAATTTCGGGATTATTTGCCAAAGCTTGCTCGATATAGAGCTGGCTGAAATTGCTGCCTGCTTGGCGCAAATATTTGCAATATGCCCGAAAAATCACGATTTCGCGCCATGAAAATCCTGCCCGCAGCACCAAACGATTAAAACCGTCATTTTCAACTTCGCCGCGCCAAATGCGTTCAAAGGTGGCGTGAAAACGTTCTTTGAGCTGGGTAACATCAAGTTCACGTTTTTCTTGATGTAACAAACTGAATTCGTGTAGCCAAAATTGGGGCTGTCCCGCGCCCTGAATGTGATAGGAGCGTTCATTGACCACGCGCACCCCCATGTTTTCCAACATCGGCAACACTTCGGAGAGGCAAATTTGTGCGGGGCTGTGGAAAATCTTGAATTGCAGCACGTTGTCGGTGGCTTCAATCGGGCGATATAAACTCATGCCCAGATTGTTATTGGTTTGCAAGAGTTTTTCAATACGTTCAATATCATACACCGCATGGCGGGCAGTGAAGTCGGCACAATAGGCGACAGGAAATGCATCTTGATAGCGTCGAAACAGACTATTGCCGCGTTCTTCGCCACCATGTTCCATCAACGCATCACGCAAATGGTCGCCCCATTCCCGCGTCACCGCAATTAAATGCTCTTCCAAGGCTTTGACATCAACGTTGAAATGGCTGCCCGTGGGGGTGTGAATGACAAAATGCACTTGTGCCAGCACCGAGTCGGACAATAATACGGTGGATTCAATGGTGTTGCCGTTGAAAGTTTGGAGCAGCACTTGCTGCATTTGTTTACGAATTTCAGTGTCGTAATGGTCACGCGGCACAAACACGATGCAAGACACGAATCTGCCGTAAGTGTCGGGGCGAATAAATACGCGAATCCGTTGGCGTTCTTGGAGCTGTAAAATGCCGAGTGCGGTTTGATGCAGTTGTTGCGCAGTGATTTGAAACAGTTCATCACGCGGATAAGTTTCGAGAATATTTAACAAGGCTTTGTAGCGGTGACTGGAACGGCGATAATTGGCACTGTCCATCACAAAACGCACTTTTTGGTACAAAATCGGAATATCTAAACTGCTGGAATGGTACACGGTTGAGGTGTACAAGCCCAAAAATCGCCGTTCTCCAATGACTTTGCCTTGTGCATCAATGCGTTTAATCCCAATATAATCCATATAACTGGGGCGGTGCACCGTAGAACGAGAATTGGCTTTAGTCAGCAATAATAAATGCGGATTATGGGCAAGTTTGCGTAATTCTGGGGGCAGAGCGGAAAAACTGTGTGAAATTTGGGGCGTGGTGTTGCGTAAAATCCCCAGCCCTGAATTGGGCACGCCTTGCAAATAATCTTCGCCTTGTTGCTGTAATAATTGATATTCACGATAGCCCAAAAAGGTAAAATGATTGCCCCCTGCCCAACGTAAAAATTCTTGGGTTTCTTGTAATTCTTCAGGATCGACGGGCGGCGGATTGTTGTGAAGTTCTTGTAAAATCTCTTCTAATTTTTGGTGCATTGCGTCCCAATCAGTCACGCTTAAACGCACGTCATTCAATACATTACTCAGCGCGTAGGCAATTTCACTGAGCAATTGCGGGTCGGTGTGGCGGTCTACTTCGATGTGCATCAAGGATTCGCGTTGATAACACAGTCCTGCTTCATCATCGGGAGGGCAGCTATTTTCGAGGTCATTGTCGCCTTGGCTGGGGAGAATTTCTTGTAATTGTCCTTGGGCATTGCGGGCGATCACGAGCACAGGATGAATAATCAAATGGGCGGTTAAGCCTTGTTGATTCAGTGCCATGCGGATGGAGTCCACCAGAAACGGCATGTCCTGCATTAAAGTGTTAATAATGGTGTGTGCCGATTGCCAGCCGTGTTGTTCAAATTGGGGATTGTAAACCCGTACTTTGTGCTCGTTTGGGGGATAGTCGCGAATAAAATGCCATGCCGCAAGCACCGCGCCGTATAAATCAATGCAACTGCGTTCCAGTAAATCTTCGGCGGCAACATCATGAAAAAATTGTTGGGTAAATAATTGTAAGTTGCGTGCTTCGATTTCGGGGAAACGTTCGGTCAATAATTTGGCGACTTCTTGCAATAGCTCATCGGCTTTGCTGTCTGAGGAATAGTTCATCTTATTCCCTCCTTTGTGATGTTTTTCGAGTTGTTATAAGTATGAGTGACTTAATGCAAAGGCGATGCCGACAGACGCATCAATCGAGACGGCTCATTCTCGCGAGGCAAAACATCTTCCGAACACTGTACTCAATACTGATCCCAGTATAGTTGATTGTCAGCAGTGCATGGTTTTGGGCAAGCTTAAAGTGATACTGATTGTGTGAATCAGGATGTTCTGAATCGAAGAAAACAGGGAATATGCTATTCCACGCTACGACTAAAAAGTTTTTAAAGCTGCTCTCATTGATTTCTGGGGAGAAAATATATTCTCTCTAAACCTCGTAAACAAAAAAACTTAGTGTATTTTGATTTGCTTAGGAGTTAGGCAGTTGAAAACTACTTAACCTGAGTACGACGAATATAATCATATATTTCATTTTGTTACCGTATACAACTGCAACTACATGAATACTCAATAAGTTAATGTTTATGTGGGTGCAAATAAGCATAAATTAAAGTAGGTTAGCCTAGGCTAACCTAACGAAAATAAAGCAATTCAGTTGGGTTGGCAGCCCAACCTACGAGGCTAATTTATTGATTATTTTAATATTCACACGCTTTACGGATAGCTAATTGATATATACATAAGTATTTACGTCGAACTCAGGTTAATTAATTCAAAAAGCGTTATTAAGCGTAGGGTGGAATAGGCGCAAGCCGTATTCCACCGCAGTAATACAGTTACGGATTCAACTGCGTAACTCCTACAATTATAAGATAAATCACATTATCGTCTTAGGTTTCTAGGCGTAGGAAAGCACGCAGAGCCATCGCAATATGATTACGCTGGGTGGTTGCAGAACGCGCCTGACATTTATCCACAGAACTGTTTAAGACCCCGATGATAATTCTCAATTGCCCATGTTTTTTCAGCACTTGCCACGCGTTCAAGCTCAGTCATGTTGAGATTGCTGCTTGCCCAATGTTCAACATCATCGTTTGTAGCGATTGTTGTGAGCACTTTGCAGCCCTTATCACGGATAGCTAACCGTGCTATCGGCATATTTCCTGTGTTGTCTGGATTGACTAGACGGTTTGATTTCAAACGAGTTAGCCAATGCCACTTCAAATCACGAATGAGTTTAAGATTTTCTAGGCTGCTGTACCAACCGTCAAAACACACGTATTCGAGGTGAAAGCCTCGTGCATGAGCCACTTTGAGTAAGCTTGCAAAGTGTTCATTCTTGTTAGGAGTTACGCAGTTGAATCGGTAACTGTTTGATTTTACTAGAAACATGATTGTGCAGCGCACAATGCTAACTCATTGTAAATAAAAGAATTAGTGTTTCAACTGCGTAACTCCTAGCAATTTAATATTTTAAATAGATGAATCAAGCTCCCAAACATTATCCCCCATAGTTTGCTAAAATATCCCACCCAATTTTTAGCACCGCTTAAAAAATGATACTTCCCCCCGTAATTACCCTTGATGGCCCCAGCGGCGTAGGCAAAGGCACGGTGATGTTACGCCTTGCCACCCACTTAGGCTGGCACACCTTAGACAGTGGCGCGTTATACCGCGTACTCGCCTGTGCCGCCCAAGCCCGCAGACTTGCACTCGAAGACGAACCCGCCTTAGCCGAACTGGCTTTGAATTTAGACGTGCAATTTATTCCAGACACCGCCTCAGGTGAAACCCGTGTGATTTTGGACGGCGCAGAAGTTAGCGGTCAATTGCGCACCGAAACTACGGCTAAAGCCGCCTCGCAAGTTGCGGTTTTTCCAGCAGTTCGTGCTGCCTTATTGGCAAGACAACACGCTTTTCGTCAAGCTCCCGGCCTGATTGCTGACGGGCGCGACATGGGTACGGTGGTTTTTCCTGATGCCACTTTTAAAATATTTATGACTGCCAGTGCAGAAGAACGTGCACAACGCCGTTATAAACAGTTGAAAGAAAAAGGAATAGATGCTAACATTGAAAGTCTTACTGCTGAGATTGCTCAACGCGATCAACGCGACAGTTCCCGCAGTGCCGCGCCCTTAAAAGCCGCGCCAGATGCCTTAGTGATTGATACCACAGGCATCTCGATTGAGCAGGTTGTCGCGCAGATATTGACAG
>JBDKHS010000112.1:0-10168 GCA_039797505.1 Pseudomonadota bacterium
TGCTGCAATTTCTCGCACAACAGCCGTATAGTTTGCTGCAATTATCACCGCCGCCGTTGTGGGCTGCCATCGCCAGCATTGTGGGATTGAGTTTGTGGCTATCGCCTTTGTTACGCCTGCCCTTTATCGGTTTTCTGGGCGGCATTTGGTTATTGCCCTTATTTTTAATCACACCCGCTCGCCCCGCCCACGGTGAAGCGTGGTTTACGCTGCTTGATGTGGGGCAAGGTTTATCGTTGGTGGTGCAAACCGCGCGACATAATTTAGTGTATGACACGGGCATGAATTTATTTGGCGTGGACATGGGAAAACGCGTGGTGTTGCCGTTTTTGAAAGCGCAGGGCATTGGTGTGCTGGATAGTTTAATCATCAGTCATGGTGACAATGACCACAGTGGCGGCGCGGCGAGTATTTTGGCGGCAATGCCTGTGCGCCAAGTGCTCAGTGGACAGCCTGAACGGTTTTTAAGTCCTGTGACTGATTGGTGTGCGGCGGGGCAAATTTGGCGATGGGATGGCGTGGAATTTCAAATTTTGCATCCTGCGCCAACGGATCGCTATCAAAAAACCAATAATTACAGTTGTGTCTTGAAAATCAGCACAGCGGGCGGTGAAGTCTTATTCACGGGCGATATTGAAAAATTAACCGAGCAAGCCTTAATCAGTCAGGCGAAGGAGTTGGCGGCAACGGTGCTGATTGTGCCGCATCATGGCAGTCGTACTTCGTCTTCACCCGAATTCATTGCCGCCGTGCATCCGCAATGGGCTTTGTTGGCGACGGGCTATTTAAACCGTTTTGGCTTGCCAAAAGCCGACATTGTGGCGCGTTATCATCGTCAGCAAATCACGACTTTGGACACGGCACACCTTGGGGCAATACGCTGGCGATTGACGGCACAAGGAGTTAAAGAAATCATCAGTGCACGGCAAAAATTGAAACGTTATTGGCATTAAGGTGCGTTATAAATATGAATAATTACAGTACATTCTCTGGCTATCTTCTCAAGTTTTTTCACCCCCTTTAATAACTCACAGCCAGTCCTCAATCACGCTTAACTCAAGACCTGCTAGGCTTTAGGCTTTAAAAACCTAGCAGGTCTCATGCTCGATTTAAGCCTTATTCTTGCTTGAATTATGCTTAACTTAATGGCAGTGACGCTGAAACGTGGGAATGAGAAAAACACAAATAATTTTTTATGTTTAAAGTCCACTTTAGAGGCTGGTTTTAATCTTTAGCTCCCTTTAGGGGTTGGGGGCTTCTTTAAAACTATTTAACCAATTTCCCTTTTTTATATTTCAATTCGTTCTTTGCGCCCTCTGCAGAGATGAAAACCCCTTGCCCTGTGCGCTTGCCCGCGTTAAACATGCCTTCGTAACGGTCGCCACTGGCAGAAATATAAATGCCTTTGCCTGTGCGCTTGCCATTGACGAATTCGCCTTCATAGCTGTCGCCATCGCTCCAAACTAATTTGCCTTTACCTGTGCGTTTGCCGTCGGAAAACTCGCCTTCGTAACGGTCGCCATTTGCCCAGACGTAAATCCCTTTGCCTGTGCGTTTGCCTTTGACGAAATCGCCATCGTAAGTGTCACCATTTTTCCAAGTGTATTTCCCCTGACCTTCGCGCTTGCCTTTGAGGAAGTCGCCTTCATAACGGTCGCCGTTTTTCCAAAGGTAAACCCCTTGTCCTGTGCGCTTGCCGTCGACGAAATCGCCTTCGTAGCTGTCACCATTTTTCCACTTCAAGCTGACTTTGTTTTCTCCCAGCTTATCTTGAGTGCTCGCTTGCGTGTCAGCAGTTTCAGGCTCGTCTTCAGTAGTTTTGTGTTCGGTAACTTTTTCAACAGGTTTCTCAACCGCTTTTGCCGTTTTTTCAGCGACTTTAAGCGCGGCTTTTTCGACAGGCTTTTGTTCAACGACTGCGACTTTCTCAGCAGGTTTCTCTACAGGTTTATCAGGCGTGGCTGCTTTGGCGGGTTCAACTTTAGCAGCGGTGACACTGGGGGCTGGGGTTACAGCAGCCACAGGCGCGGCTTTTTTAGGTGCAGCGACGACTTTGCCGCCTTTGCGCTTGCCGTCTTCAAATTCGCCAACGAACTTGTCACCATTCGCCCAGATGTAGGTGCCTTCACCGTCGCGTTTGTCGTCCATGTATTCGCCAGTGAATTTGTCGCCATTTGCCCAGGTGTAAGTTCCTGCGCCATTGCGTTTGCCTTCGACAAATTCGCCCTCGAAATAATCGCCATTCGCCCATATGTACAAGCCTTTGCCTGAACGTTCTGAGCCTTCGTATTCGCCTTCATAATAGTCGCCATTGCTCCAAGAGACGACTTTTTTAACAATTGGCGGATCATCCCCGCCTGCATCTTCATCGGCAGGTTTGGCAGCATGAGCGGTTAAAGGCAGCAGCAGGAGTAAGGCTAAGCATCCTTTTATACGCATCTTAAGATGTTCCTCTACAAGTTTCGCGGGCGTTGGCATGTGATTTATTGTGAATATCGTTAGCGGAATTGGCTAGTTTGTTTAGTATATAGTCCTGTGGATAATTAGCAATATGAACCTTCACCCCAAAAAACTGGGGCTAGGCTTTCGTGAATTGTTCAAAAGCAAGCTGTGTGGGATTGCTTCAATATTTTGGTTTATATCAGTTACAATAAGCTCGTCGATTTTCTATCTCCTCATTATTAGTGGAATATTATGAACAAGTTACGCCGCTTTGGTTTGAGTCTGTTGATCAGTTTAATGGTACAAGGATGTACTCAAGTTCCGTTTACACTCTCGCCAAAGAACGCGCCGAATAAACCCAATCTCGCGTTGGCAAATCTCACAGAAGACAGCGTTAAGTTAGCGAAACGTTTGGAAAAAAGCGGTAAATATGCCGAAGCGGCTAACGAATATAGAGTGTTAGCCAGCCGTTTACCCGCGCCCAGCAAACAAGCCTATCAATTGGCAGCAGTTGAAGCGTATTTAGATGGCAAAGCGATTACCGAGGCGAAAAGTTTATTGACTGAAATCGATGTCAGTCGCAGCATTGGCTTGCAGCATCAGATTGAATTTTCTCAGATTCATTTACTCATTGCTGAGAAACGTTTAGACGAAGCCGACGCACGTTTAAGCCAAATGGGGGCTGTGAGTTTGCCCGTCAAACTGCGGATTAAATATTATGAATTACGCGCCCAATTGCAGGAAGCGCGCGGCAATACTTTGGGTGCGGTGCAAGAATTGGCGCAATTGGATGGTTTGCTCGATGCTAATATGGCAGATTTGCAAGAAGCGCATGAATATATCTGGCGCATTTTATCCGCCTTGCCGCCTGAAACTTTAAACAATGCTAACATGGGAAATTCTAACTTTTTACCCGGTTGGTTTGCCTTGGCAAGCTTGGCACGCAATACGCCGCCCCAGGGTTTACAAAGTGCTTTGCTCGATTGGCAAAATCGTTACCCCTATCACCCCGCCAGCCGCAATATTCTGCCAAATTTAATTCAAGCCAATAATTCGCCTTCTTTAAAAACCATGGCGCAACAACAAGAACCGATTTCGACCAAACCGCAGCAAGTCGCCTTATTATTGCCTTTATCTGGCAGTTTCAAAGCACAGGCTGAAGCGGTGAAAGAAGGGTTTATGGCGGCGTGGTATGCAGACAATCTCACTTTGCCGCGCCCTGAAGTGAAGTTTTACGATGCGAATAGCAGCAATATCGTACAAACCTATCAACAAGTGATTACCGCAGGCGCGAATTTTGTGGTCGGGCCTTTGGAAAAAGACACGGTCAATGTGTTAGTTAATAATCAAAGTTATTTACCCGTGCCCACCATCGCCCTGAATTCTTTGGAAAGTAGCCCAAATCGGGTGAATTTTTATCAATTCGCACTGTTGCCAGAAGATGAAGCGCGAGATGCAGCGATTCGGGCGCGGAATGAAGGCTTAAGCATGGCGGCGGCGTTTGTCCCTGAAGGTGATTGGGGAGCGCGAGTGCTCAAAGCTTTTCAGCAAGAATGGGTGAAACGTGGCGGCAAGTTGCAAATCGTGCGCAATTACAGTCAACAAAATTTTGAAAACACCATCAAACAAGCGATGTTGACCGCACAAGTGGACATGGTGTTTTTAGCCGCTTCACCGCCCTTCGCTCGCCAAATTCGCCCCTTGTTACGGAATTTTGGCAATGGCAACTTGCCGATTTATAGCACCTCGCATGTGTACACGGGAACGGTGGATTTACAAAATGATCGCGAATTAGAAGGGATTCGTTTTGGGGATATGCCGTGGGTGCTCGCGCCAGATGAGGCGGGTAGACAGTTGCAGAACAGTATTCAACAATCTTCACCTGAAAACCTGACACAATTTAAACGCTTATATGCGTTTGGGATTGATGCCTACAACTTGCTGCTACAATTGGCAAGTTTGAAGGCGCAAAGTTCTATGCAATTAAAGGCTTATACAGGCGCGTTAAGTTTGGATGGTAACGGCATTGTGCACCGCCAAATGTCGTGGGCGCAGTTTGCCAATGGCCAGCCTGTATTATTGGATGGGTTTTCACGTCCTTAAGGGTTTGGATTCAAATTTCCAAGCTAATGACTTAATACTCAACATGTTTTATCTTAAAGATATTTTTGATAGGAGTTATTGGGTTGCCTTAGGTGGCTCAATAACTGCTGGTTTATATTGTAAGCAGGAATAATCTCGTGACAACTTTCGAGATGTTTAAACAGCTAAAAGAAGCCCCTGCAACCTCTAAAGGGAAGGGCTTCATCATTGACATTATTTCATTTATAAAATATTAGGTTAAGCTACTTTCTACTTTAGAAAAAACGGATTATTTAATATAGTGGTTTGACTCTTTGATGAAGCTCTCCTCATTGAGGAGTTGGGGCGCAGTTATACTTTAAATCGATTTTTCCTGCTTGATATTTTCCTAAAAGCCTGCATAAAGGCATAGTAAACTACTAAATAAATTTTTTATGATCGCTTTTACCGCACCCTTCCAAAATCAAGGAGTTTTACATGGCAACTATCACCCTCAAAGGCACACCCATTCACACCGCTGGTGATTTTCCCGTGGTTGGCAACACCGCCCCCGCATTGACACTGGTCAATGGCAAATTAGAAAATGTCAGCCTCAACGATTTTGCAGGTAAGAAAAAACTGTTAAATATCGTCCCCAGTTTAGACACGCCCGTGTGTGCAACTTCTACCCGCAAATTTAACGAAACTGCCTCCAAACATCCCAATACTGTGGTGTTAATTGTGTCTGCTGACTTGCCCTTTGCACAAGGACGTTTTTGCACCGTGGAAGGTTTGGAAAATGTGATTGCTCTATCCACGATGCGCTCACCTGCTTTTGCAACCGATTACGGCGTGTTAATTGAAGATGGTCCTTTAGCAGGAATTACCGCCCGTGCTGTGGTGGTGTTAGACGAAAATAATAAAGTGATTTACAGCGAATTAGTGCCAGAAATCGCACAAGAACCTGATTATGAAAAAGCCTTAGCTGCCTTATAGAACCGATTTGGAATCTTAATTTTAAGCTAAGTTTGCGAGACTGAGCTGATTGTAGGTGCGAATTTATTCGCACAACGCGCTCGAATTAAAAACGCATGTGAATAAATGCGCACCTACAACTCGCTCTGTTGACAACAGACACTATTCAGTCTGAAGCTTAACTTCAAAATAGGGATGATTTCAAATCGCTTCTATAAAGTTCTCCAATGCTCCTGCGTTTGTGGGAGCATCTCCGCAAGAGTTTCCATCATGTCCGCAAAATATCTGCTGTTCAGCGTCTTGTTTTTCACCCACTCACAGGCGACGGAAATCAATTTTTCCAAAGCGTATATTATTCCCGACTCTGCTAAATTGCGTGTCGGTGGCGTAGAAGTTCGCAATGACAATGCCCGCACACAACACGAATTAGTTTTAGGATTTAAATCAGAAGACAGCAGTTTTTCTGTAATCGACAATCGCCTGCAAGCCGTGTTTGATGTGGAATTAATATCCCAACAATTGCGCAGTACTGAATGGCGTGGGCGTTATGACAGCGGCAAAAATCTTTACGACACGACTTTTTATTTCAATGGTTTAGTCAACGGCATGGTGACGGGCGAGATGGTACACCGCTCTCCCGACCCTGCGGCCAGCGGTTTTTTACGCACCCTTGTGGGCGGTATTTTGAGCACAGAATATTTAGTGGATCAAAAAGGCGACGGCAAAGCAACTTGGATGGATGCCCATGCGTATATGCAGTTAGTTCAAGAGCTTGACACTGCTAATCGTGACGCACAGGCAAACACCACCAGCAGTACAACGAAAACCAGCACGAGCACATTACGTGCTTATCCCGCAGTGCAAGACACCCGTTATTATTTACGTTTGAAACGCCTACTCGCATTGGAAGTGAAAAGTGATAGCGGTAATTGGGGCGCAAGTGCTGAATATCGCATGAGTTTGGGCAGCGATAAGATCATGCGCGGCAGTGTGGGCACGCCACCTGATAGCTTTAGTAACACCGATGTCACCAGTAATAATGGTTCGATTAGTTTGGAATTAGTGCGTTAATTTTTAATTCTCCCGCGTTTTTAGCTTTTCCCCCTTTACTCAAGGGGGAAGCCTATCACAATTTCATCCCCATCCTTAAAACTCCTGATTTAATCAGTCAAGATTGATATATATCAAGGTAGTCTTTTGCCCCCGTTCCCATAATGAACATGGCTCATCTTCATCGACCTCTATCCGTCGGCGGGTTTCACCTGACGGATGAGGTCGGGTGTGAATTGAAACATAAATATTGATTAAGGGGGATACCTAATGAGTGAAGTATTCACCAAGAGTATGGCTCGGAATATGTACTATGGAGGCTCGGCTTTTTTCTTCCTGGCTTTCCTTGCCCTCACTTTTGACACCACCATGGCACTCCCGAAACGGGACCATCGCGAAAACATCACACCCGCCGTTGAACGTGGCAAAGTGGTGTGGGAAGAAAACAATTGTATCGGCTGCCATACCCTGCTTGGAGAAGGTGCGTATTTCGCGCCCGAATTAGGCAATGTCTATAAACGACGTGGGGCAGAATTTATCAAAGCATGGATTAAAATGCAGCCCACCCGCGTGCCCGGACGGCGACAAATGCCTCAGTTCAATTTAAGCGACAGCGATTTAGATGCCGTGGTCGAATTTTTAAAATGGACTTCGGATGTTAATACAGCCCATTGGCCGCCCAATGTTGAAGGCTAGGGGTGAGGAGTAATCACGATGCAATATAAATCTCAGTCAGTTGCAAAACTCTATTTTATTGCGGCAATTGCCTTGTTCGTTGGACAGATTGTGTTCGGCTTGGTAATGGGTTTGCAATACGTACAAGGCGACTTTTTGTTTCCTTGGATTCCGTTCAACGTTGCCCGCATGGTGCATACGAATTTATTAATTGTCTGGATTTTATTCGGCTTTATGGGGGCGGCTTATTATCTTGTCCCTGAAGAATCTGAACGTGAATTAGAAAGTCCGTTGTTAGCAATTATTTTATTTTGGGTGTTCCTGATTGCAGGCTCATTGACAATTGTCGGCTATTTGTTCGTGCCTTATGCTGAATTAGCCCGCATGACAGGCAACAGTTTCTTGCCCACGATGGGACGGGAATTTTTAGAACAGCCTACCATTACCAAAGTCGGTATTGTGATTGTTGTCTTGGGCTTTTTATACAATATCGGCATGACTATTCTGAAAGGGCGTAAAACGGTCATCACTACCGTGCTACTCACGGGTTTAATCGGTTTAGCGGTCTTTTTCCTGTTTTCTTTTTACAACCCCGCCAATTTGATTTTAGATAAATATTTCTGGTGGTGGGTGGTACATTTGTGGGTCGAAGGGGTCTGGGAATTAATTCTTGGGGCAATTCTTGCCTTCGTGCTGATTAAAGTCACAGGTGTTGACCGTGAAGTGATTGACAAATGGTTATACGTCATCATCGCAATGAGTTTAATCACTGGCATTATCGGCACAGGACACCATTATTATTGGATTGGTGCACCTGAATACTGGCAATGGTGGGGCGGGATTTTCTCTGCTTTAGAACCGATTCCGTTCTTCATGATGGTGGTGTTTGCCTTCAATATGGTGAATCGTCGTCGCCGTGAACATCCGAATAAAGTCGCAACTTTGTGGGCACTGGGAACTTCGGTGATGGCATTTTTAGGCGCAGGTGTGTGGGGATTTTTGCACACTTTAGCCCCTATCAACTATTACACCCACGGCACGCAAATCACCGCAGCACATGGACACATGGCATTCTTTGGCGCGTATGTGATGATTGTATTAACGATTATTTCTTATGCAATGCCACTGTTACGTGGGCAAGCCGCCGCCAATAATCCGCGTTCTCAAGTCGTAGAAATGTGGTCGTTTTGGTTAATGACAATTTCGATGGTGTTTATTACTTTATTCTTGACGGGTGCAGGGATTTTGCAGGTGTATTTGCAACGTGCAACCGAAACACCCTTACCCTTCATGATTGTGCAAGACAAGATTGCCTTGTTCTACTGGTTGCGTGAATTGACAGGTCTGGTATTTTTGATTGGCTTGATCTTATATGTGGTCAGTTTCTTTGTGAAGGAAAAGCCTGTTACGAACCCTGCTTAATCTTTGTTTTTAAGTGTTTTTATGAGAGTTTTTAATCCCCAATGCAGTTTTGTGTTGGGGATTTTTTTATTCCATAATCTGAATTCAAGGTAAGAAAGATAAGTATTTCTGAGACCTACTAAGTTTTGGGGGCAGGATTAAGAATTGTCAGAATCAGGATTCACAGGATTAAAGGATTTTCAGAATTAAAAAACCTTTCTCAAGATTATGCGTCCATCCTGATTAACTGGGATCATCCTGTAACTTCTTATTTAGATAAGTCATCCCAAAACCACCCGCGCAGGCAAAAACACTTATGTTAAAATCGGTGCTTATCGAAGCCCTCATTATAAAAGAACTGTTTTGCCACGAAACGCTTCTAAAAATTGGCTATTACCGACTCAAACTTAAGGAATTTTGATGACTGCCTCAACGTCGCGCCCCCAGATTTACCGCCACCGCAAACCGCTTGCCCCGTTAAGCATTGCGATTATTATTCGCACCAAAGATCGTCCTCACCAACTCAGCCGTTGTTTGCAAAGTCTTGCTGAGCAAAAACGTCTCCCTGATGAAGTGATTGTGATTAATGACGCGGGCGAATCGGTGAAAAGCATTTTAGGCGAATACAGCGATTTGCCCATTCGCCTGATTGAAAATCCTGTGAACCAAGGGCGGGCGCGGGCAGGCAATTTGGGCGTGCGACTGGCGCGTAGCCAAGTGATTGGATTTTTAGACGATGATGATCGTTATTTGCCCGAACACTTATTGCGCCTCGAAAAAGTAATGCTGCATTTCGATTCCAAAGTGGCTTATTCAGGTTGTCGCGTGGTGCAACGTCATTTCTTGGGCGAAGACACGCCCTTGCATGAACAAGTGCTGTCTCAATTCAATGATCCTTACCAAGCCCAACGCCTGCAATATGAAAATTATATTCCTCTGATTAATCTACTGATTGACCGTGATTTATTTTTAAAACATCAGGGATTTGATGAACAATTTGAAATTTTTGAAGATTGGGATTTATTACTGCGTTTGTCGCGCCAAGTCGGTTTTTATCATCTCGACCGTATCACCACCGAATACGGGGTGTGGGGCAATCAACAAATCACCCAAGCCACGCAACGTAGCCGCTGGGTGCAAGCCTATCATCAATTTCTAGCCAAACATTTGCTGAGTCTGGAAAGCGAACACCAGCTTAAATTGTTGGCAGAATATTGGATGATTAGCCAAGAACGGCGTGGCATGGTGCAAAACACCAACACCGAAAAAAGCGAATTAGAACAACGCTTATTACAAGCAGAACGTAACGTTGATGAATTGCAGCACCAAGTAACACAACATCAGCGCAATTACGAAGCTTTAAATGAGGCGCACGCACGACAAGACACGCAATTTCAGCAACATTTGCAAACCACCGAGCAAACCTATCAGCAAGATTTACAGCGTCATCAACAAGAATTAAAAAATCTTATCCAAGTCGAGCACAGCTTAAAATTACAACTAGCTGAAATTACTGCTCAATATCAAAATTTAGACACTGAATATAAGACTGAACAAAAACAAA
>JBDKHS010000113.1:0-3040 GCA_039797505.1 Pseudomonadota bacterium
CTTCTATACTTGACAACATTTTTTCTTCCTTTACTGAAATATAGTATTTTTGTATTTTAACGCATCTACTCCATAATTTTATATGCGCTTGCCCTGCCCCAACCCCCTAAAGGGGGCTAAAGATTAATACATTGTTTTCTTTATGTTTAAAGTTAAAGTAGGTTGGGTTAGCCTCTAGGCTAACCCAACGAAAATAAAAGAGTGCAGTTGGGTTGCCGTTGGCAGCCCAACCTACGAGGCTAGGGTGTGTCATCAAATAGGCATTAACCGCTAAAGAAGCCCCTAAATCCCCTAAAGGGGACTTAAAACTGCTTTAATATTTGTCTTTAGCCCCCTTTAGGGGGTTGGGGGCTTTCTTTAAAGCGACTTTGGGAATCTTTGAGAGGATTTAGGGACTTCATGAATTCGGATTATCCCATCAATTCTGAAATTCTGATTCTGAAACGCACATTACACACAATATCAGCAGTTTAACTACATATAACAATAACGCTATAAGTAATACTCTTTTATTCTTTTAAGTTCTATTCATGACTTGGTTAAAATGAGCGGGAATCACCCGTGGCGTTCCACAATTGTAGGGAAGTAATCCATGTTAGAAACCCCAGAAAGAGATTATTTAAGGCAGTTAGTCGGCAAATTAGACCCGCAACGTCAATTATGGCTCGCAGGCTATGTGCAAGGCTTAGTCGATGCAGGTTTGAGCACGGGCGTTAGCGCGGGCAAACCAGTCAAAAATTTAAGTATTTATTTTGCCACGGAAACAGGCAACAGCAAGAAAATTGCCCAAGGTTTAGAAAAAGCCGCGAAAAACGCAGGTTTCAAAACTAAACTCCAAGCCTTTAACCGCGCCCAACCGCAAAAATTTAAAGAAGAAGGCACACTGATTTTTGTGACTTCCACCCAAGGCGAAGGCGAATATCCTGATGCCGCAAAACCTTTGGTTGAAAAACTTAACGCACTGCCCGCCCAAGCTTTAAGCGGCTTACATTATGCGGTGATTGGTTTAGGCGACTCAGCCTATAGTCAATTCTGTGGCGCAGCCTTAAAACTCGATGCTTTATTAACCGAAAAAGGCGCGACGGTATTACTTGCCACCGTCACTTTAAATGTGGATTACGCGCAACATCTCGACGGCGTATACAGCCAAGTGTTAGCCAAAGCCGCCCAAGACCAAACCGCCGCTTCTGAAGCAGGTTATTCGCGTTTATCGCCCGTGAAAGGCGTGATTAAAGACATTGTGAATTTAAATGATGTGGGTTCAGACCGTGAAACCTATCATATTGAAATTGGGTTTGATGCTGCAATCAGCTATCAACCCGGCGATGCTTTGGGGGTGATTTTGCCCGCACAAGCCGATGGTTCAACGCCTGTGCCGCGTTTATATTCCATCGCCTCTGCCCTGAGTGCCGCGCCTGACGAAGTACATTTAACCGTGGCGCGTTCTACGTATAAACAAGAAGATGGCAGTATCGGCTATGGTTTATGCTCCAATTATCTGGCGCAATTGCAAGCTGATGATGAAATTCAATTTTTTATTCACCGCAATGACAATTTCCGCTTGCCAGAAGACGACAGTGCAGAAGTGATTATGCTTGGTGCAGGTACAGGGGTTGCGCCGTTCCGTGCCTTTATTCAAGAACGTGCTGCCCGTGATGCGTCGGGTAAAAATCGCTTAATTTTTGGCAATCCGCACGCCCATTACGATTTCTTGTATCAAGCGGAATGGCAAGATTATTTAGACAGCGGTATTTTAAGTGAAATTCATCTCGCTTTTTCACGCGACCAAGCTGAAAAAATTTATGTACAACATAAAGTTGCAGCCTTAGGTGCGGATTTAATCCATGCTTTGGACAAGGGCGCGTATTTCTATGTTTGTGGCGCAAAACAACCGATGAGCCATGACGTGGAACAGAGTTTAATTGCATTGTTAGTGCAGCATAAAGGCTTATCCGCAGAAGCGGCGAGCGATTATCTGAACGACCTCAGCGATGCGGGACGTTATCTAAAAGATGTTTATTAATCAGCCTTTATCTTGTCGCAGCCTTTGAGGAGAACACATGAGCACTGACACTAAGCTTTCCGTTGCTGAAGCCCAGAAATTAGCAAGCCGTGGTTTACGCGGCACTTTAGGCGCGAGCTTAACCGACCCTTTGACGGGACAGGTTGCAGAAGCCGACCAATTTATTATTAAGTTTCACGGGATTTATCAACAAGATAACCGTGACCGTCGCGACGAACGCGAGTACAAAAAATTAGAACGCGATTATTCTTTCATGATTCGCTTGCGGATTCCGGGTGGTGACGTAAGCGCGGAGCAATGGCAAGGGATTCATCGCGTTGCCAAGCAATATACGACGGGTGTGGTCAAAATCACCACCCGCCAAACCGTGCAATTTCATGGAATTATCAAAGCCAAATTAAAACCCACGGTGAAAGATTTCTACGCCTTGGGTTTGGATTCTATTGCAGCTTGTGGCGACGTGAATCGTAATGTGATGGCTGGCGTACATCCTTCTTTAAGTCCATTTCATAAAGAAGTGCATGATTTTGCAGACAAGATTTCTACACACTTGTTGCCCAAAACTCAAGCGTTTAGCGAAGTGTGGTTAGACGGTGAAAAGTTGGTGGGGGATACGCCCGAGCCTGATCCTTTATATCAAGATCGTTATTTGCCACGTAAGTTTAAGATTGCTATCGCGATTCCTCCGCACAATGAAGTGGACGTATTTGCCAACGATATTGGTTTGATTGCGATTCAAGAAAATGGCAAATTTATTGGGTTCAATGTGTTGGCGGGCGGCGGTTTAAGCACCACCCACGGAAACAGTTCGACTTATGCGCGTTTGGGTTCATTGTTAGGATTTGTGCCCACGGAAAAAACGTTGGACACGGTTTGGCAAATTGCCGCCGTACAACGTGATTTTGGAAATCGTGAAGAACGCCGTTTGTCGCGTTTGAAATATACCATTGACCGCATGAGTGTCGAAGGTTTCAAAGCGACTTTAGAAGAACGTTTGGGCTTTAAATTAGCCCCTGC
>JBDKHS010000114.1:0-4607 GCA_039797505.1 Pseudomonadota bacterium
TTCTAAAGATCGACATCGACTACTTCTGCTGTTTTGCAGTGTTCGCTCACTTCTTCAGGAGCATATGAGGTATTACTATTGGGACACTTAAACAATGTGGTCTTTCGTTTATTTTCTGCGATAGCACTATTAACGCGTGCTTCTGCCTTCGCTGAATACGAGTATGCTACCCCTCCAATTGAAACAATAGATGTAACTACGCGAGTACACGACGCAACATTAGAGCTGCATGATCTCACAACAGTGGCAACAGCATTTACTACATTCACTACTACAGGAATCCAAGCCGCCGCTTGTTGTGTCCACAACAAAGAACCAGAAAGAATTACAACCGCAAAAATTTTTTTCATTGATATGCACTCCAAACAAGGTTATTACACAGAGATATAGTTATAATCCTACCTGGATAAACTCACCACCAATCAGTATTGTTTTTTTACCACAGCGAGGCTTGTACTATTGTGCAGTTACATGAAAAAATTAAATTAATCCGAACAGTAAAAGGGTGGTCACAAGAAGAGGTTGCTGAACGTTTGTCAATGTCTGTAAATGGATATGCCAATATTGAACGTGGCGAAACAGATATACACCTTTCTAGGCTTGAACAAATTGCACGTATTTTTGAAATAGAACTGGCGGAGTTATTTGGAATGAATGATAAAAATATTTTTAATTTCTCGGGTAATGCCCACAATAATTATTGTCAGAACTCTTATCATTGTAATCCTACTGAATTGCAACATACTATTGAAAAACTTCAACTCATGTATGCCCAACTTGAACAGGAAAATAGTTTTTTAAAAATACAACTTTGTGATTTAAGAGAAATGTTAAATTTCTTGAAGGATAAAAAGTAAACGTAGAGTCAATGCCATTAAGTTAAAGAAAAAAATTGCGTAGGTTGGGTTGTCATTTTGGGCAACCCAACATTAACTCCTAAACTCTATTGTCTGAACCACAATTCACCCAATTACCTTGATTAACACAATTAAAACACAAGCTCATATCACCGAATCATCTGCACACAAATTTCCCCTCAAAACTTCTGTAATGTTTCTTCCCTTTATATGTAAGATATAAGGCTACTTAGATTCAATCTTGAAAAACTTGTATAATGCGAAACATCACAGTGTGCGCCCTGAGATATTATCTTGCGTGCATTTTATTATAACTAACTCCCCCATCGAATTTTGAGGATAGCTTTCTTCTCGTTTCCAAATGTGAGAACAAGATGACTTGTATTGTCAAGCGGAACTTGACCGACTGGCATTCCCAAATCTGGGGAGTTTAAGGACTGGCGGTGCTATGAGCACTGCCAGTCCTAATTGCGCTGGATTCAAGACCTTCTAGGTTTTAAAAACCTAGAAGGTCTCACGCACGATTTAAACCGCATGATTCTTCACTAGCACATTAACAGGGCAAGTTTTCACGATCGGTGTGAATACGCACGGTTTTAATGGTGTTATTCGCCACTTGTACGATTTCAATCGGATAACCTTCCAAGCGCAAACTCGTGCCTGTTTCAGGAATCGCTTCTAAATAATCCAAAATCAGACCGTTCAAAGTCTTTGGCCCTTCCGTCGGCAAATGCCAGCTCATAATGCGATTGAGTTCCCGAATGCTAATACTGCCTTCCACTAAAATCGTATTTTCATCCAAGGTGTGAATTGAAGGGCTGAGGGTGTCAGGATTGGTGGTAAATTCCCCGACGATCTCTTCCAAAATATCTTCCAAAGTCACCAAACCTAAAATATCGCCGTACTCGTTGACCACAAGACCAATACGACGTTTTTGCTGTTGAAAGTTAAGTAACTGGGTGTTTAACGGCGTACCTTCGGGCACAAAATAAACTTCTTTTGCAGTCTTTTCTAAAGTTTCCTTGGTGAAATCACTGTTTTTAAACAGGCGCAGCAATTTGCGCAAGTGCACAATCCCCACCACATGATCAATGCTTTCACGGTACACAGGCAGACGCGTGTGTTGGCAATTCACCAATTGTTCGGCAATGGTGTCTAGCGAGTCATTCAAATCCACCCCAATAATTTCATTGCGTGGAATCATGATGTCTTCAACCGTGGCTTTATTGAGGTCTAAAATACCTAATAACATTTGCTGGTGACGTTGTGGAATTAAGCCTTCGGCTTCATGCACCACGGTGCGCAACTCTTCGGGACTGAGGCGATGATGTTCGGTTTTCTCGGAGGATATATTCAGCATGTTTAGCAAAATTCGGCTGATGCTATTTAAAAACCACACCAACGGATACAACACCGTGAGCAAAGGTTTGACAATCAACGAGCTAGGAAATGCCACTTGTTCGGGATGTAAGGCTGCAATGGTTTTTGGAGTCACTTCCCCAAAAATTAAAATCACCACTGTCAGCGCAGCCGCCGAAACTGGAATCCCCCATTCTTCCCCCATCAAATGGATAGCAATTGCAGTCCCAATTGAAGAAGCCAAAATATTAACGAAGTTGTTCCCGAGTAAAATCACTCCAATTAGGCGATCAGGCTTTTCTAACAATCGGCTGACGCGCGTCGCAGCTACGTGTTTTTTCGTGACTAAATGGCGTAAACGATAACGGTTAATTGCCATCATGCTGGTTTCTGCAGCAGAAAAGAAGGCAGAACAAAGCACTAATATAACTAAGAAGCCTAATAATAGACCAAGCGTAACACTACTCAAAGCACGTTTTCCCTCTGGAGATGAATTTAGAACATTGTTTAGGGCAAGGGGGGACAGATGTCAAGCCTTTTCATTTTGAAACGCCGAGCTAAGCCCTCTGTAAAACATAATTATGACAGCATAAAGTGACAGTTTCCCATTTTTTCTAGGGATTGCGAATTATACAAGTGAATTTAAGAAATATTGCTTTCTCTCAAGCAGTCGCTAATATAGCGAAGCTTAAACCACAGCACGGAATAAAATTGATGAAAGTTTTGATTATTGGGAATGGGGGACGTGAACACGCGCTGGCGTGGAAAGCGGCACAATCGGCAAAAGTCAGTCAAGTTTTTGTCGCCGCAGGCAACGCAGGCACAGCCCACGAACCTAAAGTGAGTAATGTCTCAATTCAGCCCGAAGACATTGAGGGTTTAGTTAGCTTTGCGCAACGCGAACAAATCGGCTTGACGATTGTAGGGCCGGAAGCTCCTTTAGTATTGGGCGTGGTGGATCGTTTTCAAGCCGCAGGTTTACGCTGTTTTGGGGCAAGCAAAAATGCTGCGCAATTAGAAGGCTCGAAAGCATTTACCAAAGATTTTTTACAACGCCACCAAATTCCCACCGCCTTTTATGGCAATTTCACCGAAATTGAACCCGCTTTAGCCTACATTCAACAACACGGTGCACCGATTGTCATCAAAGCCGATGGTTTAGCCGCAGGCAAGGGCGTGATTTTGGCGCAAACCGTGGCAGAAGCTGAACAAGCCGTGCGCTCGATGTTGGCGGGTAATGCCTTTGGTAGTGCGGGACATCGTGTTGTTATTGAAGAATTTTTATATGGTGAAGAAGCCAGCTTTATTTGCATGGTCGATGGCGAGCATATTTTACCGCTTGCCACTTCACAAGATCACAAAGCGGTGCACGAAGGCGACAAGGGCGTAAACACAGGCGGCATGGGCGCATATTCGCCCGCGCCTGTGGTTACGCCTGAAATTCACGAGCGCATTATGCGTGAAGTGATTGAACCCACGGTGCGCGGCATGGCGGCGGAAGGCAATCCTTACACGGGATTTTTATATGCAGGGGTAATGGTTGAAAAAGACGGCACGCCTAAAGTTTTAGAATATAACTGCCGTTTTGGCGACCCCGAAACCCAGCCGATTATGATGCGTTTGCGCTCGGATTTGGTGGAATTATGTGAGGCAGCTTTAGACAAGCGTTTGCATTTGGTGAACGCAGAATGGGACAGTCGCGCCGCTTTGGGTGTGGTGCTAGCGGCGGGCGGTTATCCTGACAGTTATGCCAAAGGTTCAGCGATTTCAGGTTTAGCCGACGCGGCTTTATTAGAAGGCAAGGTGTTTCATGCAGGTACGCAAGAAGTGAATGGTGAAGTGGTCACTTCTGGCGGGCGGGTATTATGTGCGTGTGCGTTGGGCGACACGGTGCAAGCCGCACAAACGCAGGCGTATGAATTAGTGAATAAAATTCATTGGGAAAAAATGCAATATCGTAAAGATATTGGTTATAGAGCGGTGGCGCGGGAATTGGTGAAGTCAGGCGAATAACACGTTAAAGCAGCCCCTAAATCCCCTAAAGGGGACTTAAAAGCGTTTTAATCTTTAGCCCCCTAAAGGGGGTTGGGGGCTTTCTTTAAACCGACTTAGGAGTTAGGCAGTTGAAAACTACTTAACCTGAGTACGACGAATATAATCATATATTTGATTTTGTTACCGTATAAAGCTGCAACTACATGAATACTCGATAAGTTAATGTTTATGTTAGTGCAAATAAGCATAAATTAAAGTAGGTTGGGTTAGCCTAAGCTAACCCAACGAAAATAAAGCAGTTCAGTTGGGTTGCCAGCCCAACCTACGAGGTTAATTAATTCAAAAAGCTTTATCAAGCGTAGGGTGGAATAGGCGCAAGCCGTATTCCACCGCAGT
>JBDKHS010000115.1:0-5805 GCA_039797505.1 Pseudomonadota bacterium
GGAGGAATCGGCGCGGCTTTTTTAAACTGATGGGGTGGTTCTGGAACGGGCGGCTCTACCTTTTTAACAGGTTTTGCTTTGATGGGTTTTTCAGGTTTTTTCGGGGCAGGCAGCGGCACAGAGCGTGGTGCAGCTTTGGGCGTGGTCAAAATTTGAACAGGAGGGGTGGCAGGGTTTTCCACCACAGGAGGCTGGACGATTTCAGCGGGGGCAGGCGGCGCACTTGCTACCTGAGATTCTTTAAGCATCAAATGTACCGCAATGTGTACGGTCGTTGGCAGCACGCGCTTTTCAACTATCTGCCATTCTGCAAGGAAAGATAATAATATCCCATTGATAGATAAAGAAATCAGGGCGGCAAGTAACCATTTCATGAACGTAGTGAAAAATTATTTGGCGAACGCATTGCCCCAACTGCCTTCAAAGCAATTGCTTTCAAGCGGTTGGCGAGTACGGGTTGCCAGTTCACGTTCATAATAAGGTTCACTTAAAATCTCAGCTTCCGTTTGATAACCCACGGCAATAATCACAGCACAATCCACGTCTTCAGGAATATTGAACGCAGCATGCGCTTTTGCGACATCAAAACCGCCCATTTGATGCGTAGTCAG
Organism: Pseudomonadota bacterium; assembly: GCA_039797505.1. Taxonomy (GTDB): domain Bacteria; phylum Pseudomonadota; class Gammaproteobacteria; order Beggiatoales; family Beggiatoaceae; genus JAQTYU01. The sequence goes on from JBDKHS010000115.1 coordinate 612, forward strand.
TCCTAAGCTTGCGGCTTGTAAACACAGATTTTCACACGCGCCACCGACATCATAAAATGCCCAGCGATTAGGTTCGCCATTGTGCCGAAAACGTGGATTTGCCGCCGCCACAATTAACAAGGGCGCATTTTTGACCCAAGCTTGATTAGATTCTACTAAACAGGAAAATGCTTTTTCCCAGGCTTCAGGATGAGTCGCTTTGTCGCAGACCAATAATCTCCAAGGTTCATCAGCATAACAGGAGGGTGCCCAGCGTGCAGCTTCTAACAAAGAAAGAATTTGTTCACGGCTGATAAATTTATTCGCATCAATAGCGCGAGAACTCCAACGTTTCGCAAGCAGGGGATCAATGGGAACAAGTGTGTTTGCGGGTTTGGTCAGCATTTTTGAAATCTCTGAGTAAAAATTTAGGGGGGCATCATAACATTTTTTCTGATTTAGATTGTTGAGCCAAAAACAATGTTAAATACTCCCCACCATGATTTACGCAATTTGATAGTGCTAAACAAATAAGCTTAGATACAGATTTAGCTTATCCCTTTGAAAAAATAGGAAATAAGGGGGATTTAAGATCGTCGCAACTTTTGAGATTTTTAAATCTCCACAACCCGAGGAAAATTTCAAAGTCGTTTTAAAGAACGCCACACCTCTTGAAGGCACAGCCATTAAGTTAAGTGGGGAGTCTCTTATTCTCGCATAACACGAGGACGTAAAGACTGGCGGTGCTGGTAGCACTACCTGTCCTCATCACGCTTAATTCAAGACCTGCTAGGTTTTAAAAATCTAGCAGGTCTATTGTTCGATTTAAGCCTTATTATCCCTTGAATGATGCTTAACTTAATGGCAGTGATGCCCTAATAGGGGAGCGCAGTCAGTTTTTACTGGCAACTGCTGGGCAAATATTTACCAGGAATTGTCGTGCCTGCCTTGCAATCCCATGTCCCCGCAGAGGTATCATAAGTAAATACCAACTTACCTGTAATATCAGTATCTAAAAAAGCGGCAGAATAAGAGAAATTACCATCCAAACGAATATTTGTGGTGTATTTTCCGCCCGTCTTTCCGCCCGTACTTGCCACAGAGGGAAATGTCCCGCCCTTAATACCATACCACTCTTGTGCCGGTGTTTTCATTCCCCCCAATAGCCCCATGCCTTCCGCCACTTTAGCGCGTTTCACATAATCACTGTAAGCAGGCAGTGCCACCGCAGCCAAAATACCGATAATTGCCACGACAATCATCAATTCGATTAAGGTAAAAGCTTTTTGCATTTTCATGTTGATGAATCTCTCTAACCAGATGTTATAGGAATGGTCGTCGTAATCAATCTTGGTGTTATCACACAGCGTGAAATAACGTTCACACTCCTACCAAACATTCTTAACCTCTTGGACTTGCTGTTTTTTGTACAGCATGTTGAGATTCTTGAAGATATTTAGACAATGGCAATAGCTGTGCCAGCGTCTACAATTTTAATTTTTATAAATCAGTAGTTAAGCTTATTGATAAAAAACAAATAATTAAATAATAGTAATATCACAGATACTGCATATAAAAAATAGGTTTTTTAAAGACTTAGTGTTCATTTTTACGTCATGACCTGTTGAAATGAACCACTGAATTTTCGCGGGCTTTTAACGTATTCTGCAAAATTTGCGATAGAATTCGCACAACCTTTTTTATTCGAGTTTGCTATGAACGATTTTAATCCACAAAGCATAATTGAGCAGTTGCGTGCGGTGCTGCCTCAGCAAGCACAAATGATTGCTTTGCACGAACCGTATTTTGGCGGTAATGAATGGCTATATGTGAAAGAATGTTTAGATACTGGCTGGGTTTCCTCGGTAGGAAAATTTGTCAGCCGTTTTGAACAAGATTTAGCCGCATTCACCGAAATTCCACACGCCGTCGCCACTGTCAACGGCACCGCCGCGTTACACATAGCACTGTTATTAGCGGGGGTCACAGCCAATGATGAAGTGTTAACGCCCAGTTTAACTTTTGTCGCCACCACCAATGCAATTGCGTATTGTCATGCAATTCCACATTTTGTCGAAAGCGAAGAACGCACTTTAGGCGTATCCCCCAGCGCGTTAGCCGCGTATTTGCAGGACATTGCCGAAGTTAAAAATGACATTTGTTATAACCGCCTCAGCCAACGTCCGATTAAAGCCTTATTAGTGATGCACACTTTTGGGCATCCTGTGGATTTGGATGCTCTGGCGGAACTATGTGCACGTTATCATTTGGTATTAATTGAAGATGCGGCAGAAGCCTTAGGCTCATATTACAAAGGTAAACATGTGGGCAGTGTGGGGCGTTTGGCAACCTTAAGTTTTAATGGCAACAAAACCATCACCACAGGCGGCGGCGGGGCGATTTTGACCTGCGATCCCATATTAGCGCAGCAAGCAAAACATTTAACCACCACAGCTAAAGTGCCGCATCCGTGGCTATTTACCCATGATGCAGTGGGCTATAACTATCGCTTACCAAATATTAATGCTGCGCTGGGTTGCGCTCAATTAGAACAATTGCCCAAGTTTTTGGCAGCAAAACGCCAAGTCGCATTACGCTATCAAGCGGCGTTTGCAGAAAACAGTCAGGTTAAATTTATTGCAGAGCCCACGGAATCAAAAAGCAATTATTGGCTAAACGCATTATTGCTTGCCCCAGAAATTGCGCAATATCGCGACGAATTACTGCGCTTGAGTAATGAGCAAGGCATCATGACCCGCCCCATTTGGACCTTACAACATAAATTAGTGATGTATCAAAGCTGTCCAAAAATGCCCATGCCTGTGGCTGAAAGTTTAGAGGCACGCGTTTTGAATATTCCAAGTAGCCCAATTTTAGGATTCGGTGACGCATAAGAGTGCAGGCTTCTCGATCAACAAGGAATTACTGCATTATACTAGACTGAAAATAAAGCATATTTAATAAAGGGGAAGGAGAAATATGCACGAATTTTTAATTGGTTCTGCGTTCAGCATGTTCTTAGTCATGATTACGATTTTGTTGCATTACGAAGCTTTGCGCGTCTTATCAATCAATCTATCTACCCAGGATGCACATGATTCATCCGCGAATGCGTTTAATGTTGGTGATGTTAGGCGTTTTTACAGGGCATACCGTCGAAATTTGGCTATTTGGAAGTGCTTATTATCTACTGGAAGTTTATTTTAAACTGGGGAAATTTGGGGGATTACTCACAGAAAACTTCATGGATTATGTGTATTTTTCTGCTGTGTGCTATACCTCCCTCGGTTTAGGCGATATGTATCCCTCGGGCATGTTGCGAATGTTGACTGGGGCAGAAGCGTTGGTCGGTTTATTAATGATTGCGTGGTCGGGATCATTCACCTACTTGGCAATGGAAAAATTTTGGGATGTTGGCGGGCGGCGGCAATAAAAGTATGAAGTCTGAACCATAATTTTCGCAATTAACACAATTCAAAGATAATTATCTTTATCTTTGAATTGTGTTTAATTGGGGTAACGCTAGGGCGTGTCATCAATTAAGTGAAGGGTTCTGTTTCAGCGGCGTGTAGCACGGATTTAAATCTGAAACTGCGTCCCCAACCCCTAAAAGGGGAGAGCCAATGCAAGAAGCATAATTCATTTTTATAACATGGAGTTAGATTACTTTTTTCTGTCTGTTACGAAACGTTTAGTATTCTGTACACTTTACGTTAAGAAGCAGATAAATCGTTACGTAACAGTTATTATGTTTTATTATCATATAGTTATAATATTTAGTCTGCTATTTTTATAAAAGACTCGTTATAAAAATAAGTTAAAAAATAGTTGTAAATAGACAAAATAAACGGCTAAATACGCAAATATATGAAATTAAGAAAAAAGAAAAACTAGCGTAATCTTATGTTTTAAAAAGCATTATGCTTCTTGCACTAGCCCTCCCCTAAAAGAGGCTAAATACAAATAATTTAAATGTTTAAAGTCCCCTTTAGGGGCTTCTTTAGCTGTTAATGCCTATTTGATGACACGCCCTAGGTTACTCATAACTTATCGTAAACGCCGCCGTGAGGTTTTACGGGGATGACTTAAATTTGAAAGTAAATCCAGCAAGGGCGGTACTTTCTCTTCGGCAACAGGCATGATTTTGGTTTGAGCGGGGGCGACGGGTTTATTGCTTGGAGCGGGGGCATTGGCAATAATCACTTGGGCGGGGGGGCGTGCTTGGATGGGCGGTAAGGCTACCACTGTTTGACTCGTGAATTTTTGAGGCACGGGCGCAGTTTTTGGCGGCTTGGCGGCATAATTTACAACAGGGGTTTGCATAAGCCATGCAGGACAGGCTTCTCGATATTGCGCTTGTTCGGCAAAACTTGCCTGTGGGAAACGCTTGATTTCTTGGGCACAACGCTGTTCACGCGCGGTTTTTACTTGTTGTACATAAGGCTGTAATCCCGCTTGTTGTTGATATAGCGCAAGATAATGGTTTAACGCACTCAAATCCCCTGATTGAATTAAACGCGGTACATTGTAAACATGGTCAAACTGTACAGGGTTTACAGGTTCAAACTCAAGACTATTGACGGTGGTTAAGGGCAGTTGATGCGTGCAGGCTGTTAAATAGAAACAGCCTAAAATTCCAAGGTGGCGCGTGTTCAATTCGGATACTCTGAAAATAACCAGCCTTGAATTTTACGTGATTTCTGAGGATTTAAAAATCTCAAGTATTGCTGTGCGCTGGACTCTCGTTTTCAAATTGAACAAGCATAAGAATGTGTAGAATTGATTTGAAATTATTCTTACAGAGACCAGATAGACGTTCATTCTGATAAATTCGGATAATCCTGTAAATCCCGATTCTAAGCATTTTTACAGCTTTTAAATCTGTTCCCACTGCCGCACTAAACTGACTACGCCTTGCTCCAAACCCTCTTGGCGCACTTTCAAAGAAGCCACTGTGGTGGCTTTGTCATATAAATGAATCGCTTCTTCACAAAGCAAATACACGTCAATCCAGTATTCACCTTTCAACAAGGGCAATTCAGGAAAAGACACCCGAACTTTGGCTTCACCTGCAGCATTGTGGGTAATTTTTAAACCATCGTGTTGCGTGCCCGCACTGGTAATCACCCGCCCGTCAGAACCAACAATTAATAAACCCACGGTTGGGGTGGCAAGTTTCGGGTCATATACAAAACCCACGGTTAAACACAATTCG
>JBDKHS010000116.1:0-6024 GCA_039797505.1 Pseudomonadota bacterium
AAGCTAGTACTCTGCTTCCCTTCTCTTTAACTTTACTGCTTGTCGTTGAGAGATGCGCATTATACAGCCTGTGCTGGGGCTGTCAAGCAATTCGCTCATAAATTTTGCAAAATTAACTCAAACGGACTTCAATCCCTTGTTCTTGCATCGCTTTTTTCACTTGGGAGATAGTGTATTCCCCAAAGTGGAAAATGCTCGCAGCAAGCACTGCATCCGCTTTACCTTCCAAAACGCCCTCTATAAGGTGTTGCAAGTTACCAACCCCGCCCGAGGCAATCACAGGAATATTCACCGCTTCACTAATATTGCGGGTCAACTTCAAATCAAAGCCGTTGCGTGTGCCATCTCTGTCCATAGAAGTCAGGAGAATTTCGCCCGCGCCATATTCCGCCATTTTCTGCGCCCATGCGATTGCGTCTAAACCCGTGGCTTTACGACCGCCGTGGGTGAACACTTCCCAGCGTGCAGGCTCATCAGCTTTATTGACCTGTTTGGCATCAATCGCAACTACGATACATTGCGAACCAAAATGACTACTCGCCTCTGCAACCAATTCGGGATTAGTGACGGCGGCGGTATTAATGCCGACTTTGTCCGCGCCTGCATTCAACATGCGCCGAATATCTTCGAGTTTACGAATTCCACCGCCCACAGTTAAAGGAATAAACACTTGGTTGGCGACGGCTTCCACCACATGCAAGATGGTATCGCGTGCATCGGAACTGGCGGTGATGTCTAAAAAGGTGATTTCATCCGCGCCTTGTTCATCATAACGACGGGCAATTTCTACAGGATCGCCTGCGTCCCGAATTTCTACGAACTTTACCCCTTTGACCACACGTCCTGCATCAACATCTAAGCAGGGAATAATACGTTTTGCTAAGCCCATAATTATTTAGCTGCTGTTTGAGTGGCAAATTGATCCGAATACTGTTGCGCCTTTATAAAGTCTAAAGTGCCTTCATAAATCGCCCGCCCTGTGATTGCACCCGTAATGCCTTCGTGTTCCACAGCGCACAGGTTTTCAATATCTTTAATATTAGTAATGCCGCCTGAAGCAATCACGGGAATGTTAATCGCTTGGGCGAGTTTCACCGTCGATTCAATATTAACCCCTTGCATCATGCCATCACGACTAATATCGGTGAAGATAATCGCAGTCACACCATCTTGTTCAAAGCGTTGCGCCATTTCAATGGCGGTGTGATGGGAAAGTTTAGACCAGCCATCAGTTGCCACTTTGCCATCTTTGGCATCCAGCCCCACTATAATATGGTTAGGAAATTCGATACAGGCATTAGACACAAAATGCGGTGCAGTCACAGCTTTCGTGCCGATGATTACATAATTCACACCCGCATTTAAATAAGTCTGAATCGTGTCTTCGTCACGAATCCCACCGCCAACTTGAATTTCTATCTTAGGATAAGTTTTAGCAATCTTTTCAATAATGCCCGCGTTGACAGGCTCGCCCGCAAACGCCCCGTTTAAATCCACAAGGTGTAAACGGCGTGCGCCTGCATCAATCCAACGTCCTGCAACCGCAAGGGGATCGTCTGAAAATACGGTATCATCTTCCATGCGCCCTTGTCTTAAACGTACACATTTACCATCTTTCAGGTCAATGGCGGGAATGATTAACATAAAAGCTATCCTCAAAATTCGATGGGGGAGTTAGTTATAATAGGTGCACGCAAGCATAAATTCTGAGGGCGCACACTGTGATGTTTCGCATTATACAAGTTTTTCAAGATTGAATCTAAAAAGACCAAGCAGCAAAAAAATTCATGCTATGGGTAAATAATAAAAAAGGCTCGCAATCGTGTAAGACTGCAAGCCCATCAGTGAAGGGTAAAAATCTAAGACAAATTTATGTGCTTTATTTTTTTACCTTGGCATCTTTCAACGCTTGATTTACTTCAGGCGGCATGTAATTTTCATCATGCTTTGCCAGCACTTCTTGCGCAATAAATCCGCCATCCGCTTGCAATTTCCCTGTCGCAATAATCCCCTGCCCCTCGCGGAATAGGTCAGGCAAAATTCCCGTGTACTGAATCGTCACATTTTGCGCCATGTCCGTGACCACAAACTTGACTTGTAAACTATCACTGGCACGTTGCACACTGCCTTGAGTCACCAAACCGCCAACCCGAATGACTTTATCTTTCGGCGCTTCGCCCGCCATCACTTGGCTGGGACTGAAGAAAAACTGCATGTTCTCGCGAAACGCAGTGAGTGCCAACGCCGTCGTAATGCCAATGCCTAAAACAATCAGCAAGACAATGGCAAGCCGTTGTTTATGCTTGCGAGTTAAGGTGATCATGCTCGGCTCTCCGTTGTTTACGGGCTAACATTTTTAACAAATGACGATGATGTTGTTGGGGTAACACAAAATTCAACAGCAACACCAAGAACGCCAGCCCATAGCTGGTCCATACATAAAAGGCATATCCGCCCATCGAAAAAAATTCTTGCATAACAATCTCGTGCAATAAGCCAAACTCGGAAACAATTCCTGACTGAAAGTATAGGCGTGATTTCTTAGAATCGCGTTAAATTTAAAGATTTACTGCGCCCCCAACCCCCTGAAGGGGGCTAAAGATTAAACCTTCAAATATTTTTATCTTTGAAAGTCCCCTTTAGGGGATTTAGGGGCGCATTTAATTATTTAACCCGCATTCCCGCTTGCGCCCCCTCATCAGGACTCAGCAACCACAAATCTGATTTTCCAGAACCCGCCGCCAACACCATGCCTTCAGAAACTCCAAAACGCATTTTACGGGGTGCAAGATTTGCCACCATCACCGTCAAACGCCCAATGAGTTTTTCAGGCTCAGGATAAGCGGCTTTAATCCCAGAAAACACCGTGCGCGGTTGCGCTTCGCCCACATCCAAAGTCAAACGCAGCAATTTTTCTGCGCCTTCGACATGTTCCGCATTCACAATTTTAGCAATGCGTAAGTCGATTTTCCCGAAATCATCCGCCGTAATTTCTGCCGCCAACGGCTCAATCGTAGATTTTTCAGGCGCGGCATTTTCAACTACCGTCGCTTGCAAATTTTCCTGAGAAGCAGCAACCATCGCATCGACTTGGGCTTTTTCAATCCGCGTCATCAACGGCACATAAGGATTAATCGTGTGTGCCAGCAAAGCTTCAGGCTGCCACGGCAAGGATGCATTGAAGAAGTTTATTACTTTTTCAGCCATCACGGGTAAAATCGGGCTTAAATAGCTCATTAATACACGAAATAGGTTTAAAGCCTCGGTGCAAACCGCCTGTAATTCTGCTTCACTGCCCGCTTGTTTAGCGATAACCCACGGTTTATGCTCATCAACATATTGGTTAGCGCGGTCTGCCAATTCCATAATCTCGCGAATCGCTTTGCCATAATCACGGGCTTCGTAGTTTTCGGTAATACTTGCGCCTGCCTCAATGAAACTTTGATATAAAGCGGTATCAGGCAAACTGCTGGCTAATTGTCCATTAAAGCGTTTATGGATAAATCCTGCGCAACGGCTGGCGATATTCACCACTTTACCAACCAAGTCAGAATTCACGCGCTGTAAAAAATCTTCTAAATTCAAATCAATATCATCGACACGACAGCTTAATTTGGCAGCAAAATAATAGCGTAAATATTCAGGATTCAAATTTTGTAAATAAGTGCGCGCAGTGATAAACGTGCCGCGTGATTTGGACATTTTTTGTCCATTCACCGTTAAAAAGCCGTGGGCAAAAATCGCGCTGGGTTTACGGAAACCCGCGCCCGACAACATCGCAGGGAAAAACAGCGCGTGAAAATAGACAATGTCTTTGCCGATAAAATGATACAACTCGGCTTTGCTGTCTTCGCCCCAAAACGCATCGAAGTCTAAACCTGTGCGCTCACATAAGTTCTTAAAACTCGCCATATAACCAATCGGCGCGTCCAACCACACATAAAAGTATTTATTCGGTGCGTCAGGAATTTCAAAACCAAAATAAGGCGCGTCGCGGGACACGTCCCACGGGGTTAAACCTGTTTCAAACCACTCATTCAGCTTATTCGCCATTTCAGGCTGCAAGGTGCCACTGCTGGTCCACTCTCTAAGCATGGCTTCAAAATCGCCCAATTTCACAAAGAAATGTTCGGAATCTTTTTCAATCGGGGTTGCGCCAGAAATTGCGGACACAGGATTTTTTAAATCCGTGGGATTATAAGTTGCCCCGCATACTTCACAGCTGTCGCCATACTGATCTTTTGCGCCACAACGTGGACAGTCGCCGCGAATAAAACGGTCTGGCAAGAACATTTTTTTGACAGGATCGTAGGCTTGGCGAATCACTTCGCTGTGAATATGCCCTTTTTCACGTAAACGTGTATAAATTAGGCTAGCAAAGTATTGATTTTCTGGACTATGTGTCGAGTGATAATTGTCAAAATTAATCGAAAAATCGGCAAAATCTTGACGGTGTTCTGCATAAACCCGAGCAATCAGCGTTTCGGGGGTAATGCCTTCGTGTTGTGCACGCAACATGATCGGCGTGCCGTGTGCGTCGTCAGCACAGACATAATAACAGTGGTTGCCGCGCAATTTTTGGAAGCGCACCCATATATCTGTTTGAATATATTCAACTAAATGCCCGAGGTGAATCGAGCCATTGGCATAGGGCAAAGCACTGGTGACAAGAATCGTTCTTGGCGTTGGGGTCATGGTCTTAAACTTATAGATTTTTGTGTTAATCTAATAACATATCATTTTTTAGCTGGAATGTCATATTCTAGGCGTTCGCAGTTGCCCCATTACGATTATAATAAAACCTTTTCCATTTTGTGACCTCAAATAATGCAGAATTTATCAATTGATATTAACACCCCGCATAATAATTTCACCCTGTTGCGGATTATTGCCGCCAGTTTAGTGCTATTCAGCCACAGTTACGCCCTGCTCAATTTTCCCTCAGAAGAGCCGCTAGGTGTGCTGACGGGCGGCACTAATTTCGGTGAATTCGCCGTTTCTATCTTTTTTGTGATCAGCGGCTTTTTAGTCACCGCTTCGTTGCAACGTTCCAACAGTGCCTTGAATTACTTGAAAAATCGCAGCTTACGGATTTTTCCAGGCTTAATCGTGGTGGTGTTATTTGCAGATTTTATTCTGGGTCCTTTGCTCACAACTAAAAGTTTTGCCGAATATTTTGCTGACCCGATGACCCTGAACTATTTGCGGAATATTTATCTTTATGACCTGCAATATCACTTAAGTGGGGTTTTTGAGCATAATGTCTGGGGAAGAGCGGTTAACGGTTCAATTTGGACACTTCCGATAGAATTTACTGCTTATTTGATGTTAATGGCAATTTTCTTATTACGCCTACACCGCGTTTGGTTTTTAATTGTCATCTTCTGCATTCTGGCAATGCTCAACATCAAGCTTATCAACCTGTGGCATTTAGAAGATTTTAGCCGTTACAGCATGGCATTGATTCATAGTAGTAAATTCTGGCTATTTTTCTTTGCTGGCAGCTTGATTTATTTACTCCGTGAACGCATTAGTTTTAATTATATTTATTTCTTTTGTGCCGCGGGTCTGTGGTGGTCAGCTTTTCAAACCCCTAGTTTTCAGGTCTTGCATGCTTTATTAGTGCCTTACATGGTCATGTTTTTGGTGTATGTGCCCATGCCCGCGTTAAGTGAATGGCTGGAAACCCATGTGGGGGATATTTCTTACGGGATTTATTTATACGCCTTTCCCATTCAACAAGCAGTAGTCTATCTCGCCGATAACAAAATGAATTTTGCGCTGTTTAATATCATTACTTTTGTTATCACCGTATTTTTAGCCTATTTATCGTGGCGATTTGTGGAAAAACCAGCACTAAAACTGAAGAAACTCAGTTTGTGGAAAAATTCACATACGCATAATGTTTAAGTAAAGCAACTGCGCCCCTAATCTCGTAAAATAGGGCTAAAGATTTAAAGAAGCCCCTAAATCCCCTAAAGGGGACTTTAAATATCAAAGAGTTGTTTATGTTTAGCCCCCTTC
>JBDKHS010000117.1:0-2622 GCA_039797505.1 Pseudomonadota bacterium
CGGACAAAAACTTGACAATAAGTTATGCCATCTTTTGCCCAAATTAAGCCACGTCCCGACTTTGCATTTTTCTGTGCAAAAGAACTGGCATTATCAAAAGCAGCCGTACCCACACCAGAACCACTTAATTCAGGGGCAGCATCGAGCGGCATATCCGATTGGGGCAAGGTTTTTGGACGACTACACAAGTTATAAGGCAAACTTCTACCCTTAGCTTTAGCCGCATTCAGCGCGATTTTAGCGAGCTGATCTCGCTGCAAATCCGCTTCTATTAGGTAATTACTATTGGCTTTAAGATCGATAATTCCCTGATTTGCTAAAAAAATAGCCGCATTTTGCTCAGTCATACTTTGCAGATAGAATAAATTCACGACATATTGCATAGCCGTGCCCCGACGCACAGGACGCATGTCATAATTATTCACATTGACATTCAAGCCTTTATTTTGAGCCTCAGTAAAATAGCAATTCCAATAATTGCGAATATCGGTACTGCTGGGATTTAAAGCCGTCCGCGAAGGTTCTAAAGGCTCACATCTTTCCAAAGCCGAATAGTCATTCGTCGCAGTCAACACCTTCATAACTTCGCCCAAAGAAGCCGCTTGCAAAGGTTTGTACAAGCGAGAATTTCCTTCTTTATAACCCACAACAATACAAGCACTGCATAAGCCATTCACATAAGGCACAGACCATGAAGACTGATTAACATTGCTAAATTCAGGATCATCAAAGGTACACACATTTTTAAAAGCTTCTGCGGGTGAATAACCCTGTGCAATCTTATCTTGAATAACCGCCGCCACGATTACGGGGAAAACGCCTTTATCTACCGTAGGCAATTGATAATACGCAGAAGTTCCTTGTTTGCTTCCCAATTCGCTCCCCCCTGCATCGACGGTCGGTAAATCAGAAGGTGCAATTGGCGTAAGAGAAAAACTTGAACCTGACAAAGTGGCTTTCCAAGAACCTCCATTGGGTGCTAAGACTTCCGCCCAATCATAATCCGTTGCGCCCGCATTAGAGACGAACTTATAAACCGCTTTCTTTTGTGAATGAGTGATATACCAAGCAGTCCCTACCTGAAAAAAATAAAACCCAATATTGAAGCTTTTCCCTTCAACTAATTGGGCATAATCTCGGGCATTTCGTTCCGTTCTAAGCGCATTATTAGCAGCATCTTGAAAACCAGAAGTGGGAGAATTGGCTGAAATACCTGAATTAATTTGAACGGTATTCGCATTTAAATTAACCGTTGCCACACTGATCCGTGATGTTCCCCCGATAATTCCCCAACCGGGCTGACCATTCAAAAATGGCGCGAGGAAATAGGCTTCATTGGGACGTGCAGAAGCCCCAACAATGAACCAAACGCTCTTGCTGTCTTCTCGGAAAAATGCGTATTTAATATCTTGGGTGCTGGACAGTGCTTGTAATTCTTGAGCACTGGGGGTGTAGGGATCAGCCGCAAAAGCGACATTCCACTGAAAGAAAACTTGACAAACAAAAAATAGAACTTTTAACCTATTTTTGAGGCTTGAGGCTTGAGGCTTGAGGCTTGAGGCTTGAGGCTTGAGGCTTGAGGCTTGAGGAATCTATTCCTCATTTGTTGGTACATATTCACAATAATCTCCCTCCAAAACAAATCACTAAAAAATAGAGTGATAAGGATAGATTATTGAAAACTTCATAAAAAGTAAAGAGTTATTTTTGTACTTAAATACAATTCCTCGTTCCCAACCGCTGTTTCACTGCCATTAAGTCATGTAGGTTGGGTTGCCAACGGCAACCCAACATAATCATTGTATTTTCTTATACTACGTTTTCGTTGGGTTGCCGTTGGCAACCCAACCTACGAACTGAAGTGAGATCGAGTTTTAGGACTGGCAGTCCTCAAGCCTTAAAACGGCACAACAACATCAAAATTATCAGGCGAGCTGCTGGGCGGTGGTGCTGATTGACGCGGCGCACTTTGTTGTTGTGAACCCATATTGCTAGATGCGGCAGGTGCATAACTGCTTGGTGCAGTCGGTGCAGAATAACTTGCCGTACCTGAATTTTCGGATTTACTACTTAACATTTCCATATCTCTAGCAATGATTTCGGTGGTATAACGATCTTGCCCATTTTGATCTTGCCATTTACGGGTTTGCAGACGACCTTCGACATAAATTAACGAGCCTTTACGCAAATATTGCGCAACGACTTCTGCTTGTCTGTCGTAAAACGCAACCCGATGCCATTCGGTGCGCTCTTGTTTTTCGCCCGTTTGTTTATCTTTCCAACTTTCAGAAGTTGCAAGACTAATATTTGCCATCGCCGAACCTGTGGCGGTATAACGCACTTCTGGGTCTTTACCTAAACGCCCAACCAAAATTACTTTATTTACTGAAGACATACCAAATTACCTTTGTTCAATTGCAACCGTATAATGTGCCAGCGCAGCCATATCAACGACTGCTTTATCCACTTTCAAATAAGCCACACCTTCATCCACCGCAATTGCCGCCTCGACAACGCCGCGAATTTCAAGCAATTTCTTAACTAATAATTGGGCTTGATGAGCTTCTAAAACACCGACGTTTAACAGTTGCGTACTTAAATAGCGTGGATTTTTCATTGTAA
>JBDKHS010000118.1:0-3492 GCA_039797505.1 Pseudomonadota bacterium
TTTTGGATGTGGATTTAATTAATAGCATATTTTGGGTGAAATTATCCACTCAGCATTGTCTCTTGTGGGATACAAAACTATACTTAGGTTCACATACTCAACTCATTAAAATGTTTATGCCAAGAATTTACCCTGATTATTTGGGTTTGTCATTTTGGGTCTATTTCAGGGATCATCCCCCTCCTCATGTACATGTGAAATTTGGAGAGTTTAAGGCAGTTATCAATATTGACACAGGTATGTTGACGGCTGGGTATTTACCCGAGAAAAAGCGAAAGTTAGCACTCGGTATCATTAGAGATAATAAGGCAGATTTTATTGAAAAATTTGCTACTTATTCAAAATAATAGGTTTGTATAAAATGCTTAAAATTATTGATGTCGATCACATTGAAGATTTTAAATTAGCTTTAGCTTTTAGTGATGGATTTGAAGGCATTGCTGATTTAGTGGAGATATTTGCTAAGTTGCCGTTTTCGCAATTTGCGGGGAACTTTTTAAATTTTTCGCTGAGTGATGGCACTTTGTGCTGGGGCGGTGAGGCGCATATCAGCCCCGATTATTTACGAGAAATGGCCAAAGCGCAGCTTACAGGTAATCAATATATTGATCCGCATAATCCCTTAGAAGTGATTACTGCGGCATTTCAGGAGTCTTTACGAGAAGATGATCCTACGATTTTGCAGGCAGCCTTGAGAGGCTATGCTGAACAGATGGGCATGTCGAATCTGGTAAAGGATACGGGTAAAAGTCGTTCTAGTGCTTATAAATCACTTGCGCCATCGGGTTCGCCTAAATGGGAAACGATTGTTAAATTAGCACACAGTATTATTAAATTATCCGATACGGCGCATTAAGTAGAGGTTTTTATGCTGAATATTCATTTTGATCCTGAGTTAGAAATAACTCTCTCAGAGACTACCAAACATAAAACCGCGTTATCCGATGAGCTTGTTAAAGGTTTTTTTGACCTGTTACCAAAAATTCCTTGTTTTGAGAATAAAGACCCACTTCTGTTACAAAAAGAATTACGTAATGAGTGGAATTAGCTGGCTACACCAACTCTATTCAGCATGAACAGGTTTCGGATAAGTTCTGAATTTAACCTGTTCGGGATGAGCTTCACTTAAAAACTCAATATCCTTATAACTTCCAAAGTGCGCTAATTGAGCCGCGAACATTTTATCTTCAAGTCGTTGTGTAAGAGTTTGCAAGATTTCATAAGCTTTCTTTTTATTGCAGTGAGTGTTAGAAAGATGACCAAATGGCGTGATAACAACGAGCTTGGTGTTATAAGTTATGCTCATGTTTTCGATTTCTTGAATGACATCATCTAAGAAAAAAATATCTTTTTCAGACTCGACAGTAATCCAAGGTACAATGACATTTTGTTCACTAATATCATTATTTCGGTGATCAATCGCCTTGATTCTGTGGGAGTGATTAATATTGCCTAGTCTAAACTTGGCGCAGTGCCATATTAAAACTTTCATAATCACTCTCTCCTAATAAAATTCGCAAATAACAATGGAAATCAGCCCATCACGGTGGGTAATGCCCACCCTACAATAACAATTTACTTCACACTTTCTAACAACTTCTGCACCCGCTGCACCGACACTGCATAAGGCGTGCGCAACTCCTGTGCAAACAAAGACACCCGCAATTCCTCCAACATCCAGCGAATTTCAGGCAACACCGCCGAATCAGGCTTTTTCACCAACAATTTTTGATATGCCTCCCACAAAGGCACAAACTGCCCCAGCTTTAACATGTCCTTTTGCGGGTCACGCAACAGCTTTTGTAAACGCAGCTCAATTGCTTTTAAATAACGTGGAATATGCTGTAATTGGCTAAACGGCGTATTTTGTACAAATTGTGGGTAAATTAAGCCCTGAACTTGCTGCTCAATATCAGGCAAAGCCTTGCGATACAGTGGTAACTGTTGGCATAAATGCTCATTGATTTTGGCATATTCACTCATTGCCGATGCCACCACTTGCGTGTATTGCACCAAGAGATTATAAAGCTTTTGCTTGCCTTCGCTTAAACGCTGATTAAAACTGTTTTGGTCATTTGGCAAAGGTTCAGGCAAAAACAAGGTTTGAATCGCCGCTTGTAAAATATCCGTACGTAAACTTTCACAAGTGCCGAATTTCATATATTGCAAGCAAGCTTTATGGTCTAAAGCCAATTGCTTCAATAAACTTTTCGTTGGTAAATTTAACCAAAATAAACGGCTCAAACCACGCTTAAACTCGTTTGCTGCCTGTTGCGGATTATCAAAAACTTGCAAATCGACATGGGTTTCACAGTCCACTAAAGTGGGGAAACCTTGTACATTTACGCCATTGATAGTTAAATCAATTTGTGTCGGTAATTCAGAAAAATCCCAAGTTTTTGCCCCAGACTTCTGCCAACTGCTTTGAATAGTCACTTGTTGCTGACAGCTACGGCTGGCAAAATCGCCCCATTTTGCCTGCAATTGTCGCAAATCGCGCCCCATGTCTAAAATCTGATCTTCCAAATCTAATAACTGGAAATTCATCAATAAATGCGGGTCTAACTGGGTTTCATCCCACAATTCAGGCGCGACAGGCTCGCCCAGATAACGTTGCACATACAAGCCCAACGCGGCACTTAATGAACCTTCGGGCGGCTCGTCAAAACTTTCAAAAATTCTTTTCGCCACATCAGGAATTGGTACGAAATGCTTACGCAAACTTTTAGGCAAGTTGCGCAAAAAGGCGATAATTTTTTCTTCTAATAAACCGCGCACCAACCATTCAAACGGCGCAGTTTTCAGTTGATTTAATAAAGCAATCGGCACGCTAACCGTCACCCCATCGCTGGGATGATTCGGTTCAAAATGATAACTTAAAGCTAAATCAACCCCTAAAACCGTCAAATGGTCAGGAAAAGCATTGTGAGTAATGTGCTCACCCGCATGTTGCATCAAATCTTCACGGCTTAAAAATAAACATTTTGGATGAGCACGTTCTGCGGTTTTGCGCCATTGTTCAAAGCTACGCCCGCTGTAAATCCCCTCAGGAATCCGCGCTGCGTAAAATTGATAAACCTGCTCAGGGTCAACTAAAATATCCTGTCTACGCGCTTTATGCTCCAAACGCTCCACATCTTGACTTAATTCCTGATTATGTTTAAAAAATGGGGCATTACAATGGAAATCACCTTCTACTAGCCCATTTCTAATAAAAATCTCCCGCGACAGAACAGGATCAATTGCGCCATAATTCACTTTACGTTTAGCGACTAAAGTCAAGCCATACAAGCTAACCCGCTCGAAAGCGGCGACTTCAGCCACTCGTTTTTCCCAATGCGGTTCAAAATAACTGTGTTGGCATAAATTACCCGCAATGCTTTCCACCCATTCAGGGTTAATTTTTGCGATGCCGCGCGCGTATAATCTTGAAGTTTCAACTAATTCGGCTGCCATCATCCACTTGGGTTGCTTTTTAAACAAGCCTGAAGC
>JBDKHS010000119.1:0-4064 GCA_039797505.1 Pseudomonadota bacterium
AAGCAGTTTAGACGCAATGCAGCAAGAAACGATTGCGCCGAATTTGCCTGATGTTTCAGGTTCATTGCAACTGATGCACCATTTAACCCCCGCACTCATGGAGCTGAAAAACCCATGAAAACCTTATTTTTGGTGTTGGGGCTGATGTTTGGCGCGGTGTTATTTGCCTTGTTTGCCTTGGAAGACCCCGGTTTTGTGATGATTGGGCGCGGCAATTGGACGCTAGAAACCAGTTTAGCGGCGTTTTTACTGGCGTTATTTATTTTGGGATTTTTGACTTACCAATCGACGCGAGTTTTAAGCTGGTTGGGCGCAATTCCACGTTATTTCACCACGCGTTATAGCCGTTATCATCAGCGCAAAGCCACGCAAGCCTTGTTTAACGCGCTCAGTGCCTCGGTGCAAAATCAATGGCAACAGGCAGAAGAAACGGCTTTAAAAACGGTGTCGATGGGGGAATTGAGTGCGTTGCATTATTTAATTGCAAGCTATGCAGCGACGCAGCAACAACATTTTCATGTGGCAAATGCGCATTTTTTAAAAGTTTTGGAGTTATTGCCACAACACGCGGCAAGCCTGCATTTATGGCAAGCGCAAATTCAAACCCAGCCTGTGCTCGCGTTAAATGCCGCGCTAGATGCGTATCAGCAAGCCCCGAAAAATCCACAAGTTTTACAGTTGCTGGCAAGTTTATATTTGCATTTAGCCGATTGGGATGCTTTGGTTAAATTGTTGCCTGAATTGCGGAAACGTAAAGTCGCACCGAACGAGCACTTAGCCAGTTTAGAACAACATGTGCAGCTTTCTTTATTGCAGCATCAATTGCAGACTGCGGAAAATTTGACAGTTGCCGCGAATATTTGGGTAAAACTGCCAAAAACTCAACGTTTGCAGCCTACTTGGGTACGGATTTATGCGGGCTATTTGCAAGCGCAGGGCGATATGGAAAGCTTAGAAGCTTTGTTACGCGAAGTGTTGCGTTATCATTGGGATAAGTCTTTGTTAGGTTTGTATGCTGGCATAAAAAGTGCTGATTTATCCAGACAGCTACAGTTTGCTGAAAGCTTGCTGAAACAATATCCACAAGATGCTGATTTGTTTGAAGCTTTGGGGCGTTTGCATCTGCATGCGCAACAAATTGACAAAGCTATTTTTTATCTGCGGGCGAGCTTAAATTTAGAAAATCGTGCCACAGCGCATTATTTACTGGGTGAAGTTTTCCAACAACAGCAAGACAATGGACAAGCCTGTGTGCATTATCAACAAGGCTTAGCTTTGACCTTACCTGAAAATAACCCTATGCTTATCAATAGAATAAGTCAGCTAAAACTTGAGTAAAGCTTTTGTTTATGTAACTATAATTACTGTAATGCTCAGTTTGAGGAGGAGAGAATGAAAAAAATTATATTTTGTGTCATGGTGGGTTCATTACTAAGCCCCACGCTATGGGCTGCGCCAGAACAACCCGACATCCATAAAATTCAAATTGTTCCCCAAGGACATGCAACGCCTGAAGAGGTGATTGCGAAAGTGAAAGCGGCAGCAGAAGCTTTAAAAAGCGATGCAGATTTAGCCCAATTTAATGAAATTGAGGGTAATCCGTGGGTTTGGAAGGATACCTATATTTTTGTATACAATTGCGAATTGGACAAAATGAGTGCACACCCCATCAAGGAAAGTTTGATTGGAAAGCCGATTATGTCGTTGCGTGATTATGCGGGCAATTTATTTTTTGAAGAAATGTGTCGCGCTGCCTTAGAGCCTAATGGCGGATGGGTAAAATATTCTTGGCCCAAACCTGGCGATATCGAAGGTTCTCCGAAATTCTCGTATAACTTGCAAGCGCAAGATTCTAAATATCAAGTTGGCGCGGGGATTTATGGGGACGATACCACTGTCGAAACCCTGAACGCGCTGCTGTCTAAATAAATATCTTTGCTGAATTTCTCAGCCCGCCCTTAAGGTTTTAAGGGCGGTGAATTCCCCAACTTTCTCCCATTCTCTACTCTAAATCTCCAAGTTATTCACGGCGTTGCAGCGGGCAGCGTGGGCTGATGTCTAATAATTGAATATATTCTCCCCACTGATGAATGCCTAATGTGTTGGCTTGTAACACCGCTTTGCCGCGCAGTATTAAATTGGCTTGCTGTAACATTTGCGGTAAATTCGTTGCTAGATATTTACGCCCATCGTTGCTGATAATGCCATAAAATCCGCCTTCCATGGCTAAGTAAACAACTTTTCCTTCTAAATTAAACGGGGTGTTAGGCGTTTTGGCATGGGATGCGTTAAAAAAACTTAAGCCTAGAATAATTAAGAATAAATACTGCAACATTTTCATCCAATTTCCTTTATGGTCTACAACTTCCTCATTCAGGGGGATAGTTCAATTGTACCCAAATGGGTCAGCATGTTATCATTTTTAGTAAGCTCTTTGTTTACGAAGAGGCAATCCAGCGACCTGTCGATGGCTCTTCACTCGACAGATGAGGTCGAGTGTGGATTGAAACGAGTGTGGATTGAAACATGATAATCTTTGAAAGTGGAATCGGTAAACTTAAAGGTGGCTTATTCCAATAAAAAAATCTAGGACTTCTGTTAAAGAAGAAAATACGCTAACTCACAGCTTGTGAATGTGGATTTTATCGAGTATATTAGAGATTAATAATATTACTGCAAGTTCATATACGTGGGCGTATTATTCTGATGAATAATAAACGTGCGTTTGTGTGGTTGGTTGTCATTATCATAAATCTAGTTGGAGAGGCGATCATGAAAAAATTATTTAAGGCTTTGGCAATTTCCGCAGTGTTAGGCACTGCTGCCTTTACTACCGCTGCTAACGCATGGTGGGGTATGCCTGGTTGGGGTGGTGGTCCTGGTGGCTATAATAATGGCTATAACAATAGCTGGGGACCTTTTGACGGCAATGGTTGGGGAAATGGCGATTTCAGCATGAGTTTCTCAGGTGGTGGACGCGGACAAGGTCATGGACAAGGGCAAGGTTACGGGTATGGATACGGTAATCCTTACTACGGTGGCTATTATCCTCCCGTTGGTGCGTATGGTTATCCTCCTGTTGGCGGCTATGGCGTTCCTCCTGTCGGTGCTTATCCTCCCGTTGGCGGCTATGGTGTGCCTCCTGTCGGTGCTTATCCTCCTGTTGGCGGCTATCCTTATGGCGCACCTCAACAAGCTCCACAACAAGCAGCTCCTGCACAGAAGTAATTATTTCTGAAAATGGCGTTCATGCTGTACATAAAGAGGAATGGTTTACCATTCCTCTTTGTATTTCGCAGGGGGTTATTCGGGGAATTTGAATTCTTCTTTCAATGAATTAATTATAGTGAATCAACTTAATAAATATACTAAAGAATAAAATGAAGCAATCTAGCAGAGAAAATCTTCTCGTTCCACGCTCCAGTGTGGGAATGCCTACCTCGTCACTCCAGCGGCGAGTCTTGCATCGTTTTCTCAAAATGAACCATACACAGACTATAGAACCCATTTGGAATCTTAATTCCAAGCTAAATTTACGAGATTGAGCTGATTGTAGGTGCGAATTTATTCGCACAACGCTCTCGAATTAGAAGCGCATGCGAATAAATTCGCACCTACAACTAGCTTTGTTGACAACAGAATAGGGATGATTTCAAATCGGTTCTATATACCTGCTTAGTATCATGAAACGAGTCTTTTATAAAAATAGCAGACTAAATATTATAACTATATGATAATAAAGCATAATAACTGTTACGTAACGATTTATCTGCTTCTTAACGAAAGTGTACAGAATACTGACTGTTTCGTAACAGACAGAAAAAAGTAATCTAACTCCATGTTATAAAAATGAATTATTCTTCTTGCATTGACATTCCCCCTTTAGGGGATTTAGGGGTTTCTTTAAGCAGTTAAAAAATACTTTGGGACTCTCCTCGGGGCAGGGGAGATTTAAAAATCTCAACCCTTGCGAAAATCTTAAATCCACCTTTTTAAAAGGGAGAAGCTAAATCTACTATCCAAAAGCGAGTTTAAGAAAGCCGTGCAGCATTAACGATTGCAAA
>JBDKHS010000120.1:0-6970 GCA_039797505.1 Pseudomonadota bacterium
AGGGGGAGGGCTAGTGCAAGAAGCATAATTCATTTTTATAACATGGAGTTAGATTACTTTTTTCTTTTTCTTTTTTTACCTGTTACGAAACGTTCAGTATTCTGTACACTTTACGTTAAGAAGCAGATAAATCGTTACGTAACAGTTATTATGATTTACTATCATATAGTTATAATATTTAGTACTGCTATTTTTATAAAAGAATCGTTATAAAAATAAGTTAAAAAATGGTCGTAAATAGACAAAATAAGCGGCTAAATACACAAATATATGAAATTAAGAAAAAATAAAAACTAGTGTAATCCTATGTTTTAAAAATGAATTATGCTTCTTGCACTAGCCCTCCCCTTTAGGGGGTTGGGGGCGCAGTTTCAGATTTAAATCTGCGCTACACGCCGCTGAAACAGACCCCTTCACTTAATTGATGACACGAACTAGGGTTATATCTCACTCAAAATAGAAAAACTCTCTTATGAAGGTCCGTAGTAAAGCAACCTGAGTAGGGTCTTATCGATTCAACTGCGTCATGCCTAGAGTTATCACGTTTCAAGGTGGAATACGCTACGCTATTCCACCCTACAACTGCTTTTTTAGGACTACCATATTTTGACCTTTGAGCGTTGCAAAAACCTTAAATTTCCTCAACTCCTAATTTTTCAAAGGGAACGTTTAAATCTGCATGCAGTCTGACTTATTGCGTACTCCCAAACTTTTTAAAACCTTGTGAGGATGTTATGGAAACACCCGAAGAAAATGATAACAATTTTGTCCCGCCCGCCGCTAAGGAAATACCCGCCCCCATTTCCGAATTGGAAATCAAAAAGCGCGAAGAGCGTAAAAAAGATTTATTGAAGGAAATTGATTTAATTCAGGCGGTGATTAATCGCATGTCTTACAACTCTTTTTTAATCAAAGGCTGGGGGTTGACGCTGGTGACCTTGGTATTTTCGCTGCAAAAAAATGCGGCTGATTTATATCTAGCCTTTGTGCCTTTATTATCTTTTTGGTTGTTAGATGCGTATTTTCTGAGGCAGGAACGTCTGTTTCGACGTTTATATGCGTGGGTAATTAATCATCGTCTACAAACTGAAGAACATTTGTTTAGTTTGAATCCAGGACGTTTTATCAAAGATGAGCAATCACAACTGCGGATTATGTTATCAATTACCTTGGTGATTTTTTATGGATTCACGGCGTTTCTAATGTTGTTATTTGTGATGACGCATCGTTAGAAAGTATATAACCTGAATTCGGGATAAGAAACAGTAGAAAAATTATCTCGTTCTCGGGTTGGAACGAGATAATTTCATGTGCGGGCATTTAAACAAGCTGACAGATTTTAAAAACCTGCCAGCTGTTAAAAACTACATGACTAGCCTACGCTGGGCAAAGCAATCCCATGCTTTTTCATCTTACGATACAAGGTATTGCGGCTCATTTTCAGGCTAGAAGCGGTGTTAGTGATATTCCAACGAAAACGTTCCAACTCTTGCATAATCGCAGTGCGCTCCGCAGAATCCAGCACATTATCATGGGTCAATTGTTCCACGGGCGAGGCGATGCTCAAGGTGGGGGGCATTTGATAATTGGCAGGACTGTGGCGGAATTGTTGCTGACTGATTTCGCTAGGGAAATCGCCAACCCGCAACACCCCACCTGAACACAATGCCAAAGCGGTACGGATCACATTGCGCAACTGGCGAATATTGCCTTGCCAAGGAAAATTCAACAGCATTTGAAAGGCATCGGCTTCAATTTCGATTAAGCCTTCTTCCATGTTTTCTGCGGACAACATGCGTCGAATTAAATCTTCTTTATCGGAACGCTCCCGCAGCGCGGGCAAAGTCAAACTCACACCGTTCAAACGGTAATACAAATCTTCGCGGAAAATATCTTGTTCAATCAGTTGGTGCAAATTACGATGGGTCGCGCTGATGATATTCAAATCCACAGGAATCGGCACTTCACAGCCCAAAGGCAGCACTTCTTTTTCTTCCAAAACCCGCAATAAACGGGTTTGCAACTGGGGCGGCATATCACCAATTTCATCTAAAAACAGGGTGCCGCCATTGGATTGCAAAATTTTCCCACGCATGCCTTCGCGCCGTGCACCTGTGAACGCGCCATGTTTGTAGCCAAACAATTCGCTTTCGATTAAAGACTCGGGAATGGCGGCGCAGTTCAAGGCGACAAAGGGTTTACTGGCGCGTTCACTGGCGTGGTGAATCGCTTTGGCGAATACTTCTTTACCCGTGCCTGTTTCACCTTGCAGTAAAATAGGGATTTTCTTATTCACCACGCGCTGCACATAGTGCACGTTATACGCCATGCGTGGGTCTTTGCCAGCCAAGCCTAATAAACTCATGGCATCAGCGGGATGCTGTGCAGCTTGCATAATCGGGGTGGTCAAGGGTTTGGCAAGCGTGCTGACCCGAACCACACGCTGCGGTAAACGAATTGACGCAATATAAGGTTTACCTTGCATGGTTTCTTGCAGATTGAAGAAACTGTTAGGTTCACGGTTGGCCTGGTTGAGCAATAAGGAAAGATTAGTGGTGAAAATCTCCCCAATATGCCGCCCAATTAAATCTTTACGATGTGCCATACCCAAAAATTTGAGTGCATTTTGATTGGTGGCGACAATTTGCCCCCCTTCATTCATGGCAATAATCGCCTCGCTCCAATGCCCAATATATTCCGTGCGTTGGTGAAAGCGTAATACCCAATAACGTTGGCAATGATGCAAAAATCCAAAGTGCTCAATCTGCTTGGCAGAGAGCGTGACTAAGGCATCGGTATGTTGATGAATTTGTCTAGAATCCAGTGCATTGACGGATGACACATCAAGCACTCCCAACAAGCTGCCGTGAATATCGAAAATTGGCGCGGCGGAACAGGTCAGTTGAATATGACGGCTGCAAAAGTGTTCATCCCGATAAATGGTGACGGGGGTTTGTTCATACAAACACGTCCCGATTCCATTCGTGCCTTCTTGATGCTCTGACCAAATTGCGCCCGGCAATAAACCCGCCCGTTGAAAATGATCGCTTAAAGTGGGATCACCAATGTAGTTGAGAATAACCCCTTCGCTGTTGGTCAAAATCACTGAATAACCCGAGCCTGCAATACGCTGGTAAAGCTGCTCCATCTCTGCCTTAGTCACCTCGCCCAGCGCGTCAATTAGGCGGTCACGGTGATTGGTTAATTCGGCGCGTTCGACGACAAAAGGCTCACGATTGCTTGCGGGGTCTAAACCGTAGCTCTCTAAACAGCGTTCCCATGAGCGGATAATTTTCGGTTCAGGATTTGCAGCGGGCACTTTGTTGTGTGCAACCGAAATCACACGTTGAATGTGACGGCTAGATATTTCCTCAAGCAACATGGTGTTACATCCTTTGGTGTTATTTATAGTAAGGATTTGTCAAACGCTACTCGGCATTTACAAGATGCTGGCAATTTGCAAGCAAGGGGGGATTGCTCGGAAACAGCCCACAATAGAATTCAGTGATTATATAAACTACCCAGTATTATTGTAATATTCTAGCGTATTTTTCATTTCACGCAGTAACAAATATTCTACGTGATTTTTTTCTTAAAATAAATGTAAGCGATTGTAGTAGCAATATAAAAACCTAGTTTTTCATTGCCATTTTAAGGCATAAAAATGTTTATGGATTCGATAGTATAATATAGCCACTTCTTTAATAACCAATTGATATTTATTGTATTTTTAAAATAAATCATTCAAAAACTCATTCAATGTTTACACAATGATGCTCTCAGTAAGTTCTTTATTAAAGTGGATACAGCACTTGTCAATATGAACTATTTTTAGAGTATACCAACTTCGTTTAATCAATAATTTTTATTATTAATTAATAAGTTAGATAAATATTTATTC
Source organism: Pseudomonadota bacterium (assembly GCA_039797505.1). Taxonomy (GTDB): domain Bacteria; phylum Pseudomonadota; class Gammaproteobacteria; order Beggiatoales; family Beggiatoaceae; genus JAQTYU01. The sequence continues at coordinate 3,902 of JBDKHS010000120.1, forward strand.
GGAATAAGCTCAGCACTATCTCTAAAAATGAGCTTGGGATTTTTGGAAGTTAATCTGTTGGGATTTTCAGACACATTCAGATTTTTTCTGATGACAGTGCCCCGCCAGGGGTTGGTATTGGTATTGATAGAAGTGTTTAACTATTTGATTTTAAATGATTCTAAGTTCTGGAAAGCTTGTCAGAATCAGAATTCACAGCGTTATCCAAATTAATCAGGATGAATTCCCAATATGGAATAACGTTTTTGATTCTGCAAATCCTTGAATTTTGATTCTGACACAATCCTCTTGCACTGCGCCCCCACCCCCCTGAAGGGGGCTAAAGACTTAAACCAGCCCCTAAATCCCCTAAAATATCTCTGATGTTTAGCCCCCTTTAGGGGGTTGGGGGCTTTCTTAAAAAGGGTGCAGTGCAAATTACTTACGAAGAAACGCGGTTATAACCGTTCAAGGCAGCCACCCGATAGGCTTCAGCCATCGTCGGATAGTTAAAAGTGGTGTTGAAGAAATATTGCAAATTATTCGCTCCACCCTTTTGCGCCATGACCGCTTGTCCGATGTGAATAATTTCAGAGGCTTGTGAACCAAAGCAATGAATGCCTAACACTTCCAGCGTTTCGCGGTGAAACAGAATTTTCAACACGCCCACGGTTTGCCCCGTGATTTGTGCACGCGCCAAACTTCTGAAGAAAGAATGTCCGACTTCATAAGGAACACGTTGTTCAGTTAATTCTTTTTCCGTGCGCCCAATTGAACTGATTTCAGGGTTGGTATAAATTCCCGTGGGAATATGATCCACTAAACTGTGTTCACAGCAGCCTTCAATCAAATGGGTTGCCGCAAACCGTCCTTGATCGTATGCCGCACTGGCTAAACTTGGGTAACCCACCACATCGCCCACTGCGTAAATATGAGAAACGGCGGTTTGGTAATTTTCATTAATATCTAATTGACCGCGATGATTGACAGGTACGCCAATACCTTCGAGACCCATGTCTTGCGAATTCCCTGCACGCCCGTTGGCAAATAACAACACATCGCTTTTGATTTGCTTGCCTGATTTCAGGTGCAGAGTCACCCCATCGTCGCGGGCTTCAACCGAGGAGTATTCTTCATTGTGGCGAATTAAAATCCCTTGTTCACGCAGGTGATACGCCAGTGCGTCGATGATTTCATCATCCAAAAACGCCAGCAGTTTTTCACGGGTGTTCACTAAATTGACTTTGACATCTAAGCCGCGAAAAATCGAGGCATATTCACACCCGATAACCCCTGCCCCATACACCGTAATCGAATGAGGGGTTTCTTTCATATTCAGAATAGTGTCGCTGTCTAAAACACGGGGGTGGGAAAAATCAATGTCTTTGGGACGGAACGGACGTGAGCCTGAGGCAATGATAAACGCGGAGGCTGAATACTGTTTGCGAATGCCATTTTCATCTTGCACTTCGATGGTGTGTTGATCCACAAAACGCGCATAACCATGAATCACATCAATATTATTGCGGTCATAAAAACCTTGGCGCATTTTGACTTGTTTATCAATCACCCCTTCAGCTGCTTTCAAAATCTGGGGATATTTAATATTCAAGCTGGAAATCGCTTGTTCAAATAAGGGGTTGTTTTTAAACTCAACCAAGCGTTGCACCACATGGCGCAAAGACTTACTGGGAATCGTCCCCCAATGACTACAGCCGCCGCCGACGCGGGCGTATTTTTCAATGATAGCAACCGACTGACCCGATTTTGCTGCGGTAATCGCAGCCCCTTCTCCTCCTGGGCCACTACCGATTACGATAATGTCATAGTGTTTATTGGGCATTATGTTATTGTCCTTTGTTAGAATATGATCTTGGTGGAAAGCAAATATTGTAACGGATTTTGGCGATGGGTTAAGTGTCGTTGTCGTTTTTAGTTATCAGCTTAAAAGCAGCGCCTAACCTCGAAGAGCGTCTCAAAGTTGCTTTAAAGAAAGCCCCCAACCCCCTAAAGGGGGCTAAAGATAAAGATTTTGTCTTTGAAGTCCCCTTTAGGGGATTTAGGGGCTTCTTTAAGCTGTTAAAAAATACTTTGATACTTTCCTTCCCTTAAAGGAACTAAGGGGCGCAGTTATCGGGATTTATCACATTATCAAACGATAGAGATTTTGGGATAAACCTTAAAGTGTTGTAACATGCCTGCTAATCGCTTTCAATAGTTTATCAATCTTGTAAAACATCTCTGCGAGCACGATAAACTATGTCAACGATGACAGTATTTAAATCATTGCTCGCTTGTAAAACAGAGAGCTATCGCACACACTGCATTAAAAGCATCATCCAGCTTTGAAAAGCTTTAGGTAGGACAAAGACCCCTGTTTCGCCCAAGTTGGCAAGCTATTTGTATTCCTATTTACGCCCCATAATCTTTCAGATTTCAAAGGCAAGAATAGCACTATTTAATTAATTAAAAACAAGGAAATAGGCATGAAAAGCGCGATCAGTAAAATTTTAATTGTGGATGATGAACTCAGCATTTGCATGAGGATCGCTGCCTTATTACAAAATGAAAGTTATGATTTGTTGATGCTCAGCAGTGGACAAGAATTATTAGATGCCTTACCCACAGCGGATGCTGATTTAATCTTATTAGATGTGGTGATGCCTGAATTGGACGGCTTTGAGGTGTGTCGACGCATCAAAACCAACCCGCAATTTCAACATATTCCCATTATTTTAGTGACCTCTTTAGAAGGTCAAAAAGTGATGACCCAAGGTTTAGAAGCAGGCGCAGATGATTTTTTACAAAAACCTGCCAAAGCTTTAGAACTGCGGACTCGGGTGCGCTCAATGTTACGCATCAAAAAACAATATGATAAATTAGAAGCTATTTTAAAATTGCGCGAAGAACTCTCAAACATGGTGGTGCACGACATGTCCAGCCCCATCGTGTCAATTTTGCTGCACTCCACACTGATGGAAGACCAAATTCACGACCCCGAAGCCTTGAAACATTTAGAAATGATTCGTATGGGCGCAGATCGCTTGGATTCTTTCGTGAATGATTTATTAATGATGGCAAAAATGGAAG
>JBDKHS010000121.1:0-4150 GCA_039797505.1 Pseudomonadota bacterium
CTAGAGCAGGTCTTGAGTTAAGCCTGATAAGGACTGGCAGTGCTACGAGCACTGCCAGTCCTCATATCCTCGTATTATACATTAACTTAATGGCAGTGAAGTGCTACTTGGGAACGAGACAAGAGGTATTGTTTACTATAATCATGCTTGACAAAAACTCCCCCAACCATCATAATTACGCGCTTTAGAAGTTCCAGTGTGGCTATGTAGCTCAGATGGTTAGAGCGCGGCACTCATAATGCTGAGGTCGGTGGTTCAACTCCACTCATAGCCACCATTTTCAAAAGCTTAACTCAAGCTAAATCTCCCCAAAACGCCTGACAAATCGCCAAAGTTGCCACCGCAGCCGTTTCCGTGCGTAAAATTCGTTTACCCAAAACAATCCCTTGATAACCCGCCTCAAGCGCAAACGCCAATTCTCGTTCGCTCAAACCGCCTTCAGCCCCAATCAACAATTGCACTTCGCCCGTAGGTTTCGCCAAATCCGCAAAACGTTGCGTTGCCGTCGGCGCAAGCACCAAGCCCTGCCTCGGCAAACTTAACCACGCCTCCAAACTAGTCAACGCCTCCAACTGTGGCACACGATTGCGCCCGCACTGCTCGCAAGCACTGGTCAAAATGCCCTGCCAATGCTGTTGCCGCTTCGCCTGACGCTCCGCACTCAAAGGTGGGCTGCGCTCACTGAGCACTGGCACAATTTTTTGCACTCCCAATTCCACCGATTTCTGCAAAGTAAAATCCATGTGTTCAGGGCGCGAAACCGCCTGTACTAAAGTCAATTGCAAGGGCGATTCAGTCTCAATCGGGTGAAATTCCCCCAGCACTAATTCCGCATCTTTTTTACCAATCGCCTCAATCTGCCCACTGAATTCACCGCCGCCGCCATTAAACACCCGCACACTCGCCCCCGAACGCAACCGCAACACATTAAACACATAATGCGCGGTGTCACGCGGCAACAAAACGCGGCTGTGAGCCTGTAAAACTTCGGGAATAAATAAACGAGGAATTCGCATGATTAATCCTGAGTTGCCGCGTCAATTGCGCCCGTGGCAATCTCAGCAAGTTGTTGAATTTGTTCGGGAGTAATTACATAAGGCGGCATGAAATACAACACCCCGCCCATCGGACGCAATAACGCGCCGTGCTGCAAAGCATATTGATACATCCGCAAGCCCCGGCGTTCTTGCCACGGATAAAGCTCGCGTGTCGCCTTATTTTTGGTCAATTCAATCGCCAAAATCATGCCCTGTTGCCGCACTTCCAACACATGCGGATGATCTTGCAAATGTGCGGTTGAAGTTCGCATCGCTGCACTTAAAACTTGATTATTTTCAATGATATTATCGGATTCAAAAATATCCAAAGTCGCCAACGCCGCCCGACACGCCAAAGCATTACCCGTATAACTGTGCGAATGTAAAAATCCGCTAAGTTTTTGATAATCTGCATAAAAAGCTTGATAAATTTGCTCCGTACTCATCACCACCGACAAAGGCAAATAACCGCCCGTGATGCCTTTCGACAAACACAGCAAATCAGGGCGAATTCCCGCTTGTTCACAGGCGAACATCGTGCCCGTTCTGCCAAAACCCACCGCAATTTCATCGGCAATCAAATGCACCTGATATTTATCGCAAGCCGCGCGCAACCATTGCAAATAAATCGGCGGATACATCCGCATTCCCGCCGCGCCCTGCACTAAAGGTTCAACAATCACCGCCGCCAATTCGTCGGCATGTGCTGCGAGCAGAGTTTCCAAAGCCTGAAATTTACGATACGCATAAGCTTCAATCGACTCGCCACGCTCGCGATCCGTGCCCGCAGGCGAGGGCGCAGTCAAGGTTTCCATCAACAGCGGCGCGTAAGTATCTTTGAATAACGCCACATTGCCCACCGCCAACGCGCCCAAAGTTTCCCCATGATAACTATTTTCTAGCGTGAGAAATTTGGTCTTTTTGGGTTGCTCACAATTGCGCCAATAATGAAAACTCATCTTCAGCGCGATTTCAATCGCAGAAGCCCCATTATCAGCATAAAAACAACGGGTTAAACCTTGTGGCGCAAGTTTCACCAAGCGTTCCGACAATTCAATCACAGGCGCGTGGGTAAAACCCGCTAACATCACATGTTCCAAACTGTCCAATTGCGCCCGCAACGCCGCATTAATCCGAGTGTTGGCGTGCCCAAACAAATTTACCCACCACGAACTAATCGCGTCAAGGTAACGTTTGCCTTCAAAATCTTCTAAAAAAACCCCTTCACCGCGCCGAATCGGAATCATCGGCAAAGTTTCGTGGTCTTTCATTTGGGTGCAGGGATGCCACACCACCGCTAAATCGCGTTGTATGTATTCAAGATTAGACATGGTAATTTTTTATTTAGAGGCGTTGTCTTTGGGTAAAAACCAACGACGGATAAGTTCAACTTGGAAACGATAACCCGCGCCCAAGGATTCGACGAGTTCACGTTGTAATAAGCGTTTCATGCTATTTTCAAATTCAAGGGGCGCAATCTGACAAGTATCACAAAATTCTGCTTGTGAAAGTACTGCATCTTCGCCTTGTGTTGCCAAGCATTGCAGAATTTTCAAGCCATTTTCATTGATTTGATTATTACTAATATCAGCAAAAAAGAAACGCCCGTTTTTCAAAGCCGTACTGAGTACCGCATCCACATCATGTAAATGCGCTTCCCAACGTTCGGCAACAGGCTGACGGTTTTTCAGCTCGACCAATTCCGAGCATAATAATTGAATCAAAGCAGGATGGCAGCGCGTCACTTTCAGCACCCGCCGCGAAGCTTTTGGAGTGTAATGTAGCGCGAAATTACTTACGGGATGCTCAACCAGTTGTAAAGCTTCAGTCGCCTGCAAATAACTGATGTGCACAATCCGCACATTAATCAAATAACTGGACCAGCGTTCAAATTCGTCAATGGTATGCGAGCCGGAAAGCAAAATTTTAAAGCGCGCACGATGCTGAATAATATGCCGAAACATCCCCAACACCGAGGCTTCATCTAAAAATCCTTTGTTAAAAAAGTGCTCTAACACACTGAATTCATCTAAACTCAGTAAAAAAGTATATTGTGTGCCAAATTGTTGTTCTATTGCGTCGAACCATTCATCAAACGCGGTAAAGGGGTCAATTTGCAAAGCATCCCGCGACAAACTCGGCAACACTAAATCACGGTGCGTTTTCGCAGAACTGATCATCGCACGCGCAATATTGTATAGAAAGCCCGCATAATCCCGCGCTAAGGAAGTCGGTCCTTGCAAATCCACAAACAGCGGAATAATCGTTGAAGGCAGCAACCGCCCCAGATTATTCAACAGTGAAGTTTTACCCGTGCGGCGTTGCCCGTATAACAACAAAGGAGGACATAAGCGGTCTAATAACAGCTTTTCAATATCTTTAATAATATCGCTGCGTCCCACAAAGATTTCTTGATGTTCTGCCAGTGGAATCCCAAAAATATAAGGATTGGCGATTTCTTGACGTTTTTCGACTTCAACCCCGAGCAGAAACGCATAGTCTGCCAAGATTTGCCGCCACCCCGCTGCAATCGGGCGAAAGCGCAGCGCGTAAGGCTCTGAGGAGCGTGTTAGTTCACGCAACAGCCCATCTAAACGCTCTTCTAAAGAAGTTAATGCTAAACGCTGATTATACAAACTGCCCTGTGCTAAAGCGGCTTCCACATCGCGACTAATACGGCTGAAACTCCGCAATAAAGCACTGGTCGAGCCTTGCAATTCACCTGCCGCCAGCTGATGATAACTTGTGCTAATTTCGGGCACAGTTTGGCAATTTTGCAAACGTCGTGCATCTAATTCAATTTGTACTTCCTGAGCCGCCCAACTTTGCGGGCTGTTGCTCAAATATTCTAAAACGGTCTTGCCTTGCTCAGGATGGTGCTCGGTCACTTGCACCACATAATTTTCTAATCCAAACAAGGGAATATATTGATATTCATCCCAAAACACGGAGTGTAAATGCAATAAATTGTATTGCCCTTTTTCGTCATGGTGCTGTAAAAATAAATTCCAAGCCGAAGCCAAAGGATAAAATAACAGCGCGCGCCACCAATTAAAACTAATCCCTAATACAAAAGCTAATAAAGCCAAAGGAATAATAAATTCAGCAGGATA
>JBDKHS010000122.1:0-2731 GCA_039797505.1 Pseudomonadota bacterium
GTAGGGTGGAATAGCGTAGCGTATTCCACCAAGAAAGGTGATAACGCTAGGCATGACGCAGTTGAATCGATAAGAGCTTCATTGTACGGCAGAAGCTTGTAAAATCCTTGCCGCTGGAGCGACGAGGTAGGCGTTCCAACGCTGGAGCGTTGGAACGAGACAACTATCACGCTTCACGGTGGAATACGCTATTCCACCCTACTACAAATATTCCTTATCCCGAACTCAGGTTAACCCTAAATCATCCATAATCTGAATTTTCATGCTGTATCTTTGTTGGGTTGGCTGGTCGCCAACCCAACCAACGCATTTTTTACCCTGTATTTCCTCAGAAGAAATGAAAAAGGACTGGCAGTGCTCAAAGCACTGCCAGTCCTAAGTGGAGATTCACAATGAAGACCTGCTAGGTTTTTAAAACCTAGCAGGTCTCATGTAAAAATTAAATTAACCTGGGTTCGGGATAAAAAAGTTTTTAAGCAGTCGTAACTAAATGATAATATCAGCCTTTTATCTCGTTCCAACGCTCCAGCGGCGAGGATTTTACAAGCTTCTACCGTACAACAAGGAGGGTCTTATCGATTCAACTGCGTCATGCCTAGGGTGTGTCATCAAATAGGCATTAACCGCTAAAGAAGCCCCTAAATCCCCTAAAGGGGACTTTAAACATTTAAATTATTTGTATTTAGCCCCCTTTAGGGGGTTGGGGGCGCATTTTCAGATTTAAATCCGCACTACATGCCGCTGAAACAGACCGATTCGCTTAATTGATGACACGCCCTAGAGTTATCACCTTTCTTGGTGGAATACGCTACGCGTATACACCATAACAACTTAAAAACCGCATAAAATTTAATTTCCACCTGCTCTGGTGCATGGCGCGTTGCTTATGCACTCTACCTTTTTCCTGATAGAGATAAACTACTACCCTCATGAAATTGGAATATGGGCGGAGCTTTTGTAAGCTTTAATTCTCAATTTTCACAGGAATAAGTCATGTCCACTTTCACCCTTGATGCAGCCAACTTCCAAGATTTACCGCAATTAAGTCAACTGCTTGGTGAATTATTTACCATAGAAAAAGACTTCGCCCCAAACCCAGAACGCCAGCAACAAGGCTTAAAATTATTGCTTGAACATCCTGAATCTACACATGTATTAGTGGCGCGTGATTCACAAGGTATCGCGATTGGAATGTGCAGCGTGCAATTGGTGATTTCGACCGCACAAGGTAGTTATGCAGCATGGGTAGAAGATTTGATTGTGACAAAAGATTTTCAAAAACAAGGGGTTGCTAAAGCATTATTGCACGCCGCAATACGTTGGGCGGGCGAACATGGGGTGACGCGAATGCAATTATTGGTTGATATGGAAAATCAAGCGGCTTTGGAGTTTTACCACTATTTGGGCTGGAAAACCACACAGTTGCAGGCCCGGCATTATTTTTTGACAAATGAATAAGCGGATGGAGATTTAAGTTCGTGGGAACTTTCGAGACTTTTTAAACCTCCTACTTTTTCATGAAAAGTATTTATAATGTAAATGGTTAAATATATACAAGAGGCGTTCATCAACTAACGCGGTTTCAATAAACTCTGCTGCACACCCGCCACATTCCGCACCCACGGCTGAGTTCCAGAACTACGAAAACTTTCAGGCAAGGTATTTAAAGCCGCTGTCGCCTGTTCTTGCGTGGGATAAATGCCGAACAGTAACACATACCATTCTTTCTTCTGATACTCGGTTTTAAACACAATCATATTCGGCGAGTTTTCAGCCCCGAGTAATTTCTTAAATGCCTGTAAATCATGCAAGCCCATAATTTGAATTGTGTACGCTTGCGGAGATTGCGCTAACAACCATTCGCTGGTTTTCAGCTCAGGTTTTCCCAACAAAACCGCCAAAGGATTGGCTTCGACTTTTTCCACAGGCTTTTCAGCGGGCGCAGGTTTTTCCACGGGTTTTGGGGGCAATTTTTCCACCACCGCAGTTTTTACTGCTTTCACTTCAGGCGGCGGCACGGGAATGATGGGTTCAGGTTTTTGGGGCGGCGTTTGCGGGGCAAACATTTCAGGTTTATAGGTATAAGCCAACAAGGCACTGCCCGCCAATAAAGAAGCCATCCCCAATAATAATAAACTGCGTTTAATGCTGGGTTGCGGCAATTGCTCTCCAACTTGTTGTTGCAGAAAATTATTAATGCGTTGCTGCGCCAATTGGTTAATTTTCCCAAACACGCCTTCACTTTCTTGATACAAAACCCGCAAGGTTTCCATGTCGAAAGGATGATGATTCGCAAGGCTCGTGCCTTCCAAATGGAAATGTAAATATTCGCGCACTTGCGTTTGCGACAGCGGGGGAATATCTAAAGTGTGAATCAGGGTTTTTTGCACCAATTGGAATTCTGGCGCGGCTAGAATACTGGTAATTTGTGGCTCGCAAAACAAGGCAATCCGCAACCGACTTTGTGGCTCGCCAAACAAAGCTAATTCGACTAAGACTTTTAAACTCGCCAAAGGCAATAAATGCGCATCGTCCACTAATAAAATCGGAAGTTGATGATTGAGTAGCGTATTTGCCAAATGGCGGCGCAAAATCGTTTGTAATTCGACCACGCTTTTGCCTTCGTGTTTGACATTGAACTGTGTCAACAACTGGGCAAGCATCGCCTCGGGCGACAGCGCGGGGGTGCACGAGAGCGCGTAAACCCACCAATTTTCAGGTGCGCCATTGA
>JBDKHS010000123.1:0-3485 GCA_039797505.1 Pseudomonadota bacterium
TATAGTTATAATATTTAGTCTGCTATTTTTATAAAAGACTCGTTATAAAAATAAGTTAAAAAAGGGTCGTAAATAGACAAAATAAACGGCTAAATACACAAATATATGAAATTAAGAAAAAAAAACTAGCGTAATCCTATGTTTTAAAAATGAATTATGCTTCTTGCACTAGCCCTCCCCTTTAGGGGGCTGGGGGCGCAGTTGAGGTCTAACTGATGACACACCCTAGAACTATCACGCTTCATGGTGGAATACGCTACGCTATTCCACCCTACGACTATTTCTTATCCCGAACTCAGATTAATTCACCGCCTCAAAAATTCCCGCTGCCCCCATTCCCGTTCCAATACACATCGTCACCATGCCGTAACGTTGGCGATGACGACGCAAACTGTGCACTAAAGTTGTGCTGCGAATTGCGCCCGTTGCCCCCAAAGGATGCCCCAAAGCAATTGCACCGCCTTGTAAATTCACCCGTGCAGGATCAAGCTGTAATTGACGAATGACTGCCAAGCTCTGTGCGGCAAATGCTTCATTCAGCTCAATATTTTCAATATCTGCCAACTTTAAACCCGTTTGTTGCAACACTTTAGGAATCGCCGCCACGGGTGCAATCCCCATCACTTCGGGTTCAACCCCCACCACGCTATAACCCACAAAACGCGCCAAAGGGGTGAGATTTAAACGCTGCACCATGCGTTCACTCATTAATAACACAGCCCCCGCGCCGTCGCTCATTTGCGAACTATTGCCTGCGGTGACGCTGCCGCGTGCTGCAAAACTGGGTTTTAATTTCGCCAAATCAGCCAGTTGAGTTTGAGGACGCACTCCTTCATCTTGCAAGAGCGCGCGCTCCTGATGAATTAAACTTTGTCCATCAGGCGCAGGCATAGCTTCGTGTGCGCTGTAGGGCAGAATTTCCGTGCTGAATGCCTGCTGTGCCGCCGCTGCTTTGTGATGACTTTCACAGGCAAATGTATCCTGATCTTCACGCGAAATCTGCCAGCGTTGCGCCACCACTTCCGCAGTCATGCCCATGCCATAAGCCATTGCTAAGCCAGCATTTTGGCGAAAAATCTCAGGATTAAATGCAGGATGATAACCGCCCATCGGGATGAAACTCATGCTTTCCACACCCGCCCCAATCATGACATCTACCTCACCCAAACGAATGCGGTTGGCGGCAATGGCAATCGCTTCTAAACCCGAGGCGCAAAACCGATTGACCGTCATGCCTGCAACGCTGGCGGGAAAATGGGCTAATAACAACGCCATGCGGGCGATGTTGAGACCTTGTTCAGCTTCGGGCATGGCGCAACCGACGATGACATCATCAATTTGTGTGGGGTCTAGTGCGGGACACTGGGCGAGGATGCCTTTGAGAAGATGCGCGAGTAAATCATCGGGGCGGGTGTGGCGCAACATGCCGCGCGGGGCTTTGCCGACGGGGCTACGGATGGCGGCAACAATATAGGCGGTTTGCATGAGGATTCTCCAAGCTTGCGCGTGGGAAAAGGGCTGTTTTTAAAGCATAGTACAAATGAGGGCTAGGGTGTGTCATCAAATAGGCATTAACCGCTAAAGAAGCCCCTAAATCCCCTAAAGGAGACTTTAAAGACAAAATCTTTTAGGTTTAGCCTTTAGGGGTGGGGCTTTTTTAAAGATTTTTAAACTCGCACTGTTAAAACGTAATTGATGACACGCCCTAAGTTTAGACACCCTGTCTAGAAAATATCGATGATAAGACTCCAAACAGCATGATAATTACTGGTAATACACCAAAAATTTTGACCAGTAAGCCATTTGGTGGGGGAGGTGCGCCATATTGATTGCTTTCTGTGTTGCCGGGCATAGCCATCAAAACCAGCATGAATAGCCCGTTAAGTATCGGGATTAAAAACAGTAAGACAAACCATCCACTACGATCCATATCATGTAGGCGTTGAATGCTTAAAAGGAGAGGCATAAACATCACGGATAATGCGACTACGGCAATGACCAGTAAGACCCAATACAATTTATGATCTATTGAACTTGCCAGTGTTGGAAATGTGAAAAAGGAAACTCCCGCTAAAATGAGCATGCCGTAAACCATAGAAAAGCTATAAGCCATATAGCGTAAACGCCCAATTCTGCCTTGACTGGAGAACAGACGAATTTCTCCGTAAGCTGCGCTTTCTATAGCTACGTTGCTCTGAGGAATAGCGTATGGATTTGTCGGGTCTGACATGGTTTTCCCCTTTAATGAATATAGAATCGATTTGAAATCGTTCCCATTCTGAAGTTAAGCTTCAAACTGAATAGTTTATGTTGTCAAAAGAGCTGATTGTAGGTGCGAATTTATTCGCATGCGTTTCTAATTCGAGAGCGTTGTGCGAATAAATTCGCACCCACAACCAGCTCAATCTCGCAAACTTACAAGGAATTAAGGCGACACATCAAACATTTGTTGTAAGGCAACCCGCGCTAATTCAGTTTCTTGGGCTGCAACTTTCACCTGATTCACCACTTTTCCATTCACTAAATTTTCCAAAACCCAGAGCAAATGCTGAGGATCAGTGCGGTACATAGTTGAACACATGCACATCGTGGGCGACATAAAATGTACTTGTTTTCCATCGGCTGCCACTTCTTCCGCCAAACGTTTGACCAGATTTAATTCTGTTCCCACCAGCCAGCGTGTGCCTGCGGGCGCGGCTTTCACGGTTTTGATAATGTACTCGGTTGAACCGACTTCATCGGATTTGGCGCACACTTCAAACGAACATTCGGGGTGAGAAATCACTTTAGTTTCGGGGTATTTTTCCAGAAACGCATCAATATGTTGCGGCTGAAATAATTGATGCACCGAGCAAAAGCCTTTCCACAAAATCATTTTTGCGTTACGAATTTGTTCAACGCTCAAACCGCCACGGGGCTGATTAAAATCCCACGTCACCATTTCTTCCAAGGGAATGCCCATGCGATAACCCGTGTTGCGCCCTAAATGCTGGTCAGGGAAAAATAACACTTTTTCGCGCTGTGAAAATGCCCATTCCAATACTTGGCGGGCATTGCTGGAGGTACAAACTACACCTTGATGCTTGCCGCAAAAGGCTTTCAAATCCGCCGCAGAATTAATATAAGTCACAGGCGTGATTTGCGTATCCGCATCCAGCACTTCGGAAAGCTCTTTCCATGCGCGTTCCACTTTGGAAAGGTTCGCCATATCTGCCATCGAACAGCCTGCGGCAAGATCGGGCAAAATCGAAATTTGTTCAGGACGGCTCATAATATCCGCAACTTCTGCCATGAAATGCACACCGCAAAACACGATGTATTCCGCAGCAGATTTCGCAGCTTCGCGGGATAATTTTAGCGAGTCCCCTGAAAGGTCAGAATATTTAAAGACTTCTGCACGCTGATAATGATGCCCTAAAATCACAAGGCGGTTTCCTAAAGCTTGTTTTGCCGCACGAATGCGTGCATCACAAGCTTCATCACTG
>JBDKHS010000124.1:0-3358 GCA_039797505.1 Pseudomonadota bacterium
AAGGGCTGGCTTCGGAAGTGGAATTATTACGCTTGCAGCGTCAAGTTTCTGAATTGAAGGGAAGTTTAGACAGCACCCGCTTAAGCATTCCGCGCGCTGAAGCCTCTGTTTCTGAAACGGATCGTAAAATGGAAGAATTGGGGGTAAATTTCCGCACCAATGCAATTTCTGAACTCAATGATAATAAAGCAGAATTATCACGGATTACCCAATCTAATTTTGCTTTGGAAGATCGCGTCACTCGTACTGCCGTGCGCTCACCGGTGCGTGGCACGATTAAACAAGTCAAAGTGACCACGGTCGGCGGGGTGGTGCAACCGGGCATGGATTTAATTGAAATTGTGCCTTTGGAAGATAAGCTCTTGATTGAAGCACAAATTCGACCCGCAGACATCGCTTTTCTACACCCTAACCAACCTGCAATGGTGAAATTAACCGCTTACGATTTTTCGATTTTTGGTGGTTTGCCCGCACATTTGGAGCATATCAGTGCAGATTCGATCACCAATGAACGCGGAGAGTCGTTTTTCTTGATTCGGGTGCGTACGGAACGTAAATTTTTGGGTGCGGAAGATAAACCCTTGCCGATTATGTCGGGCATGACCGCCAGTGTGGACATTCTCACGGGAAAAAAGAGTTTATTAGATTATTTGCTAAAACCTATCAAAAAGGCACATGATCAGGCTTTGCGGGAACGTTGAATTTTAAATTTGGGTAGTGCTCAAGTTGTAATGATTATCTGAATCAGGATTTACAGGATTAAAGGATTTTCAGAATTAAAGAATAAAACTAGGAGTTACGCAGTTGAAAACTAATAAGCCAATTAATTCAAAAAAGCTTTATCAAGCGTAGGGTGGAATAGGCGTAAGCAGTATTCCACCACAGTAGAAGTGACGCAGTTTAAAGTATAAGCACTTGATTTATAAAATGTTGTGTGCGAGCATTGTTTGCATATGAATTATAACGCTGACAACATCGGCAAAACCCGCGTTGCTGGAGTATTGGAACGAGATAAACGGTTTCACTATTGCAGTTCATACAAATGCAAAGATGCACCGGGTTGTAACCATGCCGCTTGCTTTTTTCCCATTTGATTCAAGGCATTCAAAAACAGATCAATTTCTAATTGACTTGCGTGACTGAATAAAATCCAAACCCGCCCCTTGCCCCGTAACTGTTCAATATCGGCGGCAGACTTAAAATAAGTTTCTGCGACCCCTAAAATGCACTTTGTCTCTGTAACGGCTTTCAATGGGACTTTGTGCACCGTGCGGAAATAATCAATTTCCTTCGTGTATTCAACAATAGGTAGGGGATTAATTAAGGCACATTGACTGTAATCTAAACCATATTGTTTGGCATAAAAACGAAATGCAGGTTCAGCCCAATGATAAATATACAAAGTATCTTGGGGCGTGCGTTGTTGTTGCAATTGGCTTAATAAGGGTTTGATTTCTTCCAAAGTGCGTAATTTTGGCAAATCCCACACCGTGCTACTAATAAATGCCGCTATTAATAACATTTTTGTTGGAATTTCAATCCATTGTGGATGTGATAAGCTAGGCAATTGTAACTTTAACTGTGCTAAAGCTTCGGCAATCAGTAAATACATCATTGGCAACAAAAATAATAACAAACGTTCTGCGAATGGATATTTATACAATGCTGAGGCAATCAGTGTGAGCAGCAAGGGAAATACGATAATAAATAAAGCGGCACGTTTGGTTGCATATAAGCTGATACCGCCTACTAAAAACAAAATTCCTGCCACTTCAGGAACACCCAAACTGGCGGGCGAATTGAACATTGCCACATAATGTTGTAATAACCAGTCGTATGCCGCCAATGTCCACGGTGCGGGCATAAAACCATGATTTATCGTCCAAAACTGAATTAGCCAATTCCCAATAGAAGATGTGGCAATCCCGCCGCCTGAAATAAAACGGTACATCACTAAAAAGCTAAGCACCCACACCGTCCCCACCATGAATAAGGGCAGCAAGGTTTTGAATTGCTTTTGACGTAAAAAATGCAGGCTCAAATACAGTCCGATAGTTACCAACACGAAAATCGTAGGGTGTGAAAACCACACCATCACAGCACCTAAAATGCCCAGATGAACCCAATCTTTACGCGCTAATTCTGCTTTTTGCACAAACAGCATGACCCAATAACTGAGCAGTAAAGTAATCGTAACATCGCTGCTGTATTGTTTAAAATTAACAGCTTGAAAAATTAAAGAATCTGAAATTGCAAATAACAGCATCGCAATCGGTACTGCTATAGGAGAAAGTACACGACTTGCGAGTTTATAAAATAACCACAACGCGGCTAAGCTGGCGAGAAAGGGAAATAGGCGAATTGCCCAATCGATTTGACCAAAAATGCTGGTGGATAGTTTGCTGATGACCAATAAACCGGGCGGTGCGATGTGGCTGTGGCTGTAATCTAAAGGCAGACTGAGCAGGTTTAACCAGCCCCGTTCCAAATTGGTGGCGATGAATGCTTCATCCAACCAAATTGAACGGTTAAAGAAATATTGGCGGGCGCGTAATAGTGCGCCAAATAACAAGAATAAGCCAGAAATACCCCAAAGAAAATTGGGCATAGAACGTAAAAATTTCATCAGAATGTGTTTAATCCCGTGCAATGTTATTGAGAACAACTAAGCAAATTTATTATTAATTCTAACTGCTTAGTTAATGCAGATAATTAGTTATGCAGTGCTCTGAGTTACGTATTTTTTGAGCAGGCATGATACTGTAAAAAATACTGGGTTGCCAGTCAGTGCTAATCGAGCTTGCTGTTAAATTTCCAGTCCATCAATTTTTTCGACAAGTCATATTACTGCTTGCTGAAACTGAAGGTGGGTGGGGGTGGCGGCAATTGGTTTAATAAGTGCTGCACTGCCTCTGACTTTGGGTCTAAGATTATGGCTTGTTCAAGGGCGGCACGGGCTTCGAGCAACTTGCCTTGCTGCATATAAATTCTTCCAATTTCATAAAACAAGCTGCTATGTGGTACACCAATCTGTGCACGATACTGTGTAAGCTGTAGATAAATGTCTAACACAGTTTGCAAATCACCTTGTTTTAATGCCGCCTGTGCTAAATGGTAGTGAATCAAATTTCGACTCCGTGGCGTGCTGTGTGCTAATGCTAACTCGTAATGTTGGCGTGCCGTGTCATAACGTGCCCTTTCATAATATGTATCTCCCAAATTGAGTTGGGCTAAATCACTGTTTGGGGCAAAACTTACGACATAATTCCAGAAAACCCAATCATTGCGCCATACTGCACTTTGCTGCAAAGTAACCACTACTAAAATGATACTAAACAATAAGACACCCAAACGGCTT
>JBDKHS010000125.1:0-3301 GCA_039797505.1 Pseudomonadota bacterium
TGGCGCAAGGTCTGAATCGAAACCGCTTGTTCATTAATATACGCCCGCGAGCGTCCTGTGGGATTGACCACGCGGCGCAAAGTGCATTGTGGCGCATCGCCAAAACCTTGTTGTTGTAACCAGTTTTGTGCGACGGACGGCAATGCAAATTGTGCAATCACGCTGGCGGCCTCGCTGCCTTGACGCACCACACTCGCATCAGCGCGCTCGCCCAAAACCAAGCCGAGCGCGTCGATTAAAATCGATTTCCCCGCGCCCGTTTCCCCGCTAATAATCGTCAAGCCCTGATGTAAATGCAGGCTGAGCTTTTGCACAATCGCAAAGTTTTCAATCTGAATTGAGTGCAACACTTAAACCGCTTTTCCCCAATCAAGTTTCACCCGCAAAGTGGTGTAATGGTCATGTCCTTGCGGATGAATCAGTCGAATATGTTGGCGTTTTTCAATCACAATTTTGTCGCCGGGTAAAATTTCCTGACACAGCACGCCGTCGCAATTGAGTTGGGCTTTACCGCTTTGTTCTGCATTAATGCTGACGTGAATGCAGCTATCGCCATCAACCACAATCGGGCGATTGCTCAAAGTGTGCGGACAAATTGAAACCACGACTAAAGCATTTAACGAAGGGTGCACAATCGGGCCGCCGCTGGACAGCGCGTAAGCCGTTGAGCCTGTGGGCGTGGCAATCACTAAACCATCGGAACGTTGCCGATTAACAAAATGTCCGTTGATTGAAGTTTCAAAGGTGAGCATGTGCGGCATATTCCAGCGATGAATAACCATGTCATTCAAGGCATTAGAATGCGACAAACATTGTCCATTGCGATACACTTCGGCATAAATCAAGAAGCGGTCTTCTTCGATAAATTGCCCGTCTAAAATCGCATCCAGATGGGTGTGCATTTCTGTGGGACAAATATCGGTCAAAAATCCTAAGCGTCCTAAGTTTATCCCGAGTAGGCAAACATCATGCTTTGCTAAAAGCCGCGCTGCCTGTAATAATGTGCCATCTCCACCAATTGCTATCACCAAATCGCAACGAATGCCTAAGGCTTCGGTATTGGCAGCTATACTAAAATTATGCTCCGAGAGCAGGTTCGCACTGGGCGCGTCTAGCACAATGTCGAGCTGGCGAGCGCGTAAATAGTCGACTAAAGTTTTTAAGGTAGTTACTACGCGCTCGTCGCCACGTTTTGCGATAATTCCGATACTTTTAAACATAATCACCCATGACGGCAGAGAAGAGGAAGGTGAAACCTGTTGTACAGGATAAACAGTATTGTAGCATTATGCGACTTTTGCACGCGCTCACCGTGCGTGTTAAATTAAACTTTGTAAGCATGTTGTCAAGGGCGCGGTATTTTCAATGTCTAGGCGTAATTTCCATAAAATCAGCGAGCGCGCTGAGCATTTACTTAAAATCTTAGTTGACCGCTATATTCGCGACGGGCAACCCGTGGGGTCGCGCACCCTTTCTAAAAATTTAGAACTGAGTGCTGCCACCATTCGCAACGTGATGGCGGATTTAGAAGATATGGGGCTGGTTTGCTCGCCTCATACTTCCGCAGGACGCATTCCTACCGCTTTAGGCTATCGCGTGTTTGTCGATAGTTTACTACAGGTTCAGCCCTTAAACAGTCAAGACGAGCAACGTTTACGAGCGCAACTTAATCAAGCCAAAAATGAACAAGATTTAATTCAACAAGCCTCGCATTTACTCTCTGAAATCACGCACTTAGTCGGTGTGGTGATGTTGCCGCGTCACAATTCTAAAACTCTGCGTCATGTCGAGTTTTTACCGCTGTCGGGTAAACGGGTGCTCGTTATTTTGGTAATTAACGAGCAAGAAGTGCAAAACCGTATTTTGACCACCACCCGCCGCTATTCTGCCTCAGAATTGGAACAGGCGGCAAATTATCTGAATGCCGCATTCACGGGAAAAGATATTGATTCGGTGCGTCAAAATTTATTAAAAGACATGCGCGACACCCAAGAAACTTTAAGCGCGATGATGCAAGCCGCGATTGAAATGGCAGATAAAGCCTTTCTTGCACCACAACAAGCGCATGACATGTTAGTTTCGGGACAAACCAATCTGCTTGATGTTGCCGAACTTTCAAACGTCAATAAACTCCGTGAGTTATTCTCTGCATTCAATCAAAAGCGCGATATTCTGGGCTTACTCGACCAAGCTTTAGACGCGCAAGGCGTGCAGATATTCATTGGCGAAGAATCAGGTTATGACGTGCTCGGCGATTGCAGCATTGTCACCGCGCCTTATGGACATAATGGCTCAGTCATTGGGGTTTTAGGTGTGGTGGGCCCGACACGCATGGAATATCAGCGCGTGATTCCTATCGTTGACCTCACCGCAAAATTATTGGGTTCTGCCCTGTAAATCTAAAACGAGTTCCCACAATGGGAACTCGCTCAAACTGCTAGTTTGCAGGAATCAAACGATCTCCAAATGGCGTACGTACTACCCGCATTCCTGGCGGCACATCCTCATCTTTAATCACTTGTTTTTGAAAGTTTTTATAAAGCTCTTGCCGCTTTTTAAGTTCTTCCTCTTGCCTTTTTCGTTCCTCGGCAGGGTTGGCTGCAGGAAGCACTGGCTGTGCTGCCACGGGAGGGGGTTGAGGAGGCGGCGGGGGTGCAATCGCGCCCTTACGCATTAAATTCAAAACCGCCAGTTTCCCATTTTCCTTACATTGTAAACCTTTCACAGGACTGGAAACCCGACACGGTGCATCACTGGGATATTCCAAAGTTGCCTCACGCCCATCGATATTGACTAAAAAGTATGTGGGATAACCATCCAATGGCGTACGTTCATTTTTGCGTAAACGTTGTACAAACTCTTTACCATCAGGTGCTTGTAACATCGCGACCCGTTTATCCCCAATACGACTCGTGCCACGCAAGGTAAAATCTTGTTGGGGTTTTGCAGGTGGAGGAGGGGGTGGCGGTGGAGGAGGGGGGGCGACGTTATTTGCATTTGCAGCGGCGGCGGCTGCCGCATTTGCGGCAGCACTGGCAGCACTGCGGGCTGTTTTATCTGTTCCCCGATCTGCATCAAATAAATCAAATGCTTGTACTATCCAATTACTACAAAATAGTGCAATTCCGAAAACGATTCGAGTTCGTATCATTTTAAACCTCATGTTTCAATCCGTACCCAACTTCATTGTACGAAAGAAGGCTCTTTCAAAACCAGCAAAGAAACCCATAAAAAAAGCGGCACACCCAGAAATAGTGTGCCGCTTTTTCAGAACTTCATGCCCCCCCAATCAAACAAGATT
>JBDKHS010000126.1:0-4691 GCA_039797505.1 Pseudomonadota bacterium
AAGTTGGCTTTAAACCCGTTAAATTACATAAAGCTGCGGGTTGGCGAATTGAACCGCCGGTGTCTGTGCCTGTGGCAATCGGGGCAAGACGAGCCGCAACCGCTGCCGCAGAACCGCCTGAAGAGCCACCGGGCACGGCTTTCACATCCCAAGGATTTTTCACTGCGCCGTAATAACTGGTTTCATTCGACGAACCCATGGCAAACTCGTCCATATTGGTTTTGCCCAACATGACCATGCCTGCGGCATTACATTTTTCAACCACCGTCGCATTATACGGGGCAATAAAATTGTCTAACATTTTAGAACCGCAGGTGGTTTTCACCCCTGCTGTGCAAAAAATATCTTTTTGAGCCAGTGGAATCCCTGTCAATTTCCCTGCCGTGCCAGCCTGCAAACGTGCATCCGCAGCGCGTGCCTGTTCTAAAGCCAGTTCGGGAGTGACGGTGACAAAGCTATTCAACTGCCCATCATAACGTTCAATCCGTTGTAAAAAATGTTGAGTCAGTTCTACGCTAGAAATTTTGCGTTGATGTAAGAGTTCAGAAAGTTCGGCAAGCGTTTTTTCGTGCATGATCGTCAACTAGGGTCTATTCGATAACTTTGGGGACTAAATACAAACCCGCTTCTACTTGCGGCGCGATGCTTTGAAACGAATCACGTTGATTGGTTTCGCTGACTTCATCGGCGCGTAGGCGGGCGGTTGCGTCCAAGGGGTGTGCCATTGGGGTGATACCCGTGGTATCGATACTGTTCATTTGTTCGACTAAGGCGAAAATATCCGATAAAGTCCGTGTATAAACAGGAATATCCTCTTCGGACAGGGCAATCCGTGCCAAATGGGCTATTTTCTCTACATCAGTTCGTTGCAAAGACATTGTTGAAAAACTCCCAGTGAAAATACTGTGGGTAGTTTACCCGATTCTGTGCGACGTTAGAATGTTAATCTTGAAAATTCACGGAGGGGAACAATTTTCTCCGTCTTAGGGCGTGTCATCAAATAGGCTTTACTGCGCCCCCAACCCCCTAAAGGGGGCTAAAGATTAAAACCAGCCCCTAAATCCCCTAAAGGGGACTTTAAAACACTCAACAAATATTTTGTGTTTAGCCCCCTTTAGGGGGTTGGGGGCTTTCTTTAAAGATTTTTAAACACGCTATGTTAAAACTTAATTGATGACACGCCCTAGGAGTTACGCAGTTGAATCAATAATTATTTGATTTTAATGAGAATAGGGGTGTATGGCGGCTACGCCTTATACACCCTAGGTTCGATAAGTTTTTAAATTCAGAGAGTTAAGAGTTACGCCGTTGAATTGATAAGCCTTTAATTTTACTAGAAACATGATTATGCGATGCACAACAGTAACACATTGTAAATAAAAGCATTAGCATTTAAATTGCGTAAGGTCTATTCAGATAACTTTTTATTTTTTAAGGATAATAAGCTTCTTTGCGTTGTGGTTCTAACAAACTGAGATTATCAGGAAATAAGACTTGTGCCACACTGATATACGCTTGATCGGCTAAGTCTCTACGACGCAGCCCAACACTTTGAATCACAGGGCAATAATGCAATTGCGCAATAATTTCTTGTTCGCCCAAAACCTGCCATAAATGACTCAAAAAACCTTGATCACCGATGAAAGGTACAACCTGATTTAAGCCTGTGGCAGTGGGATATTGCAGCGCAATCGGTTGTATCGGTAATTCAGTTTGAATTGCCGCTTGAAACATGCGGGCATGAAAGCGTTTTAAAGCCGTGCCATCGGTCGATGTGCCTTCGGGAAAAAACAAAATTCTGTCGCCCGCACACAAGGATTTCGCCATCACATCCGAAGCCAAGGCTGCTGCTTCAAATTGTCCGCGCCGCACAAATAATGTTCCCGAACGGGCACTGAGCCAGCCTAATGCAACCCAACTTTTGACTTCTTGTTTGGCAACAAAGCGCACATAACCCTCGCTCAGCAAAGCAAAAATATCAATCCAAGAGATATGATTGGCGACGTATAACACGGTGGTTTTCGCCGCTTCGCCCGACACTTTGACCCGCACGTTTAGCAATGCGCATAAACCCGCACTCCACCATTGCACAATGCGGGGTGGCAGTTGCGGGAACAGATGTTTAAATACGCGACTAAAGGCAATTCCTGCCAGCAACATCCCCAGCACAATATGGCTGAGGACACGTAATAATTTAAAAGATTTAAGCAGCCACTTCATGGAAGGATACAGCACTCGCAGGGTGAGACGCGCTTGCTTCAGCACGTTGTATAAAATGTTTCAGGTAACGTTGTTGCAAATTGGCTTTGTCCAACAGGATAAATAAGTCTGCCACTTTGAAATTTTCATCCCAGCAAGGTTCGCCACAAATTTGCGCCCCTAAGCGTAAATACGCTTTTAATAAGGCAGGGATTTCTTGGGTATTATCTTGTGAAAGTGCACCACGAATTAAAGGCACGCGCGGAGTCACTTGCACCGAAGGATGGGCGTGGCGTTGTAATAATTCATCAAACAGGGGCAAATAATCATCAGAAGGCAGGGGAATACTGGCACAGCCCATCAAATAATCGAACTGTTGACTGACCATAAATTTGGCAAGACTGGCCCACAATAAATGAATAATTGGCTTGTTGCGATAGTCGGCATGCACACAAGTGCGCCCAATTTCCATAAATCGCCCTGACAATTTACGAATTGGGGTTAAATCAAATTCGGAGGAGGAATAAAATCCCCCCGCCAAACCGATTTGGTCGCAGGTTAAAATCCGTGTGTAACCCACCACTTGCTGGGTGACTAAATCGCGGGCTAATAAGTGATGACAGTAATTGTCGTATAAATCAATGTCGTAATTGGGAATATCGGTGTCTAAGGTCGCGCCCATTTCCAGAGCGAACACTTGATAACGTAAAGCTTGGGCTTCACGAATTTCGCTCAAGTTTTGGGCAAAATTCACTGAAAAGTTATTGGAATTCGCAGGCTGGGGAGAAGTAAACAGCTGCATGATGCAATCCTCAAGTAGCAAGATTTATCTAGGCTAACAAGTGGCAATTGCAAAGCGATGACAAAGAAGTGACAAGAGCATGACAAGTGGGAAGGCGGAAATTTTGTAGTAGACTGGAATAGCGTAGCGTCTTCCACCCTGAAACTAAAAACTTTTCTTATCCCGAACTCGGCTTAGTTGTAGACTGGTGTAGATACCCATGATTCAAGAATGCTGTGCACTCTCCGAGCTGTG
Source organism: Pseudomonadota bacterium (assembly GCA_039797505.1). Taxonomy (GTDB): domain Bacteria; phylum Pseudomonadota; class Gammaproteobacteria; order Beggiatoales; family Beggiatoaceae; genus JAQTYU01. The sequence continues at coordinate 3,236 of JBDKHS010000126.1, forward strand.
ACAAGCCCCACACAGCTTGCTTGTGATTTGTTACAATACTCAAAGTTTATCATCATTGTTCCACCCAATTCAGTAGTTTTGCATGGGAATTTCTCAAAAACTGCCGACCAGCCAACGAATTGACGACCCCCTCATGAGTATTCAAGAAAACACACTTGCATTAGCAGGCATTCTTCAGGCTGCAACCTTGGTGAAACAAATTGCACGTCAAGGCTTAGTAGAACAATCAGCTTTTGATAGCAGCATTGGCAGTCTTTTTAAACTGGACGCGAAAAGCTGTGAAGAAATTTATGGCGGTTTGACAGGCGTGCGCCTTGGTTTGCAACATTTGTGCGCCGCGCTTGAAAACAGCAACAAACGTGATTTAGAAGTGCTGAAATATGTATTTAGTATCATGGTGTTAGAACGCAAATTTATGCAAGACACCCCCATGACCCACGCCGTGCGTTCAGGTATTGAAAGCATAGCAGCCCAAAATCAAGATATTGCCTACACACAAATGGTGATGATTTCCCAAGTGGGCAAACTTTATGTCCGCACGTTGAGCACCTTCGATTATCGTATTCAAGTGGTGGGCGAACAACGTCATTTGGAAAATGAGCACAATGCCAATCGGATTCGAGCCTTATTATTAGCAGGTATACGCTCTGCGGTGCTATGGCGACAAAAAGGGGGTTCACGTTGGCAATTACTGCTCTCGCGTGGCAAAATTTTAGCCAGCGCGAAACAGCAATTAGAAAGCATCAGTCGCTAGCGGCAATAATCGCTCCGCCTAAACAAATTTCACCTTGGTAGAACACTAAAGATTGCCCCGGTGTCACCGCACGCTGGGGATTATCGAAGTGCACTTCACACTTGCCATTTTCCAAACTGACAATTTCACAGGCTTGATCCGCTTGACGATAACGGGTTTTTGCCGCACAGCGCAAAGGCATTTCAGGCGCGTAGCCTGCAATCCAATGTGTATCAATGCCTTGCACGCGCTGACTGAATAATAAAGGATGATTATGTCCTTGCCCCACAATCAGGCGATTTTCTGCGACATTTTTCCCCAGCACATACCAAGGTTCACCCGTGCCCGCAGTTGAACCGCCAATTTTCAAGCCTTGGCGTTGCCCCAAAGTGTAATAAATGACTCCGTCATGTTCGCCCACGATTTTGCCCTCGGGGGTGACCATCAGCCCTTTTTGAGCAGGAATGAACCGCGCCAGAAATTCTTTAAACGGTCTTTCCCCAATAAAACATAAGCCAGTGCTGTCTTTTTTATCGTGGGTGATTAAATCATGCTGTTGCGCCAGTTGGCGCACTTGTTCTTTGGGCAACGCGCCCACAGGGAATAAACTTTGTGCCAGTTGTGCCTGTCCAATCATGTATAAAAAATAGCTTTGGTCTTTATTTGGGTCTAAACCTTTGAGCAATTGAAATTCATTGCCCTGCGTGCCACGGCGCACATAAT
>JBDKHS010000127.1:0-4186 GCA_039797505.1 Pseudomonadota bacterium
CAATCAAAACGGCTTGCCAGATAAATCGAGAAATTATAATTATCTGTTTTTAAATTAAATCAAACAAATTCGCTTATTCGCCAAAAAATCAATATCATTTACGAAACTGTTATTTTAGTGATAGTAGTGATAATGTGAATGGATATTCGTTAATCACTGATTGTTTTTTAACCCGCTAAGGAGTGTGTATATGTCTAAGAAAGTTAATTTAGCTCTCGCAGTTACCACCGCAATGGGTATTTCTGTTGCAGCCATGCCTGTTGTTCAAGCCAGTCCTTTTGGTATGAAAGATTTAGCCCAAGGCTATGATGTGAAAGCGACTGATACTGCAAAAGATACTAAGGCAGATGACAAATCCACAAAAGATAAGAAAGGTGATGCTGGTAAATGTGGGGGGGCTGGCAAGTGTGGGGGTGATAAAAAAACGAAGTAACAACACCCCATTTTTAATGTTAAAAAAGGGAATCCCGTACTTTAGGATTCCCTCTCATTGTAAATAAAAGAATTAGTGTTTCAACTGTGTAACTCCTAAAGTTATTAACAAACTGAATTTATTAAATTTTCAGCTTTTTCTTGAGTTCGGGTTACTTTAAGAACAAAGTTCCCACACCGTGAAACGATAAGCGTGAGGATTACGTTCATCAGCGGCAAAAACTTCACTGCTCACTTCTTGCCATTCTGCTAAAGAAAATTCAGGGAAATAACTATCGCCCTGAAATTTGCCCTCAACCCACGTAATATATAAACGCTGTACCTGTGGCAGGGCTAAACGGTAAATACTGCTGCCCCCAATAATAAAACTTTCCTCATAATTCTCACAGCGGGCGAGTGCGTGCGCCAAATCGGGCACAACTTCACAGCCTGCAATTTCGGAAACATGCTGGCTGAGCACAATATTCACGCGTCCATCCAAAGGCTTGCCAATAGACTCGTAAGTTTTGCGCCCCATAATCACAGCTTTGCCCATCGTGACTTGGCGAAAGTGTTTTAAATCGGCAGGCAGTCGCCACGGTAAGTGATTTTCATAACCAATCACCCGTGCAGCATTCATTGCCACAATCAGGCTTAAACAAGGGGAAGTTGACATACGGAAATACTCAATTGTTGGGGAATATTTTGTACTTTCCAGTGCAAAATACTGTGCGCCCAAAATTCGGATAAACTGGCTTCTAATAAATTTTCAGGGGGATTTTGCCCTAATAATTTTAAGACTTGCCACAATAATTTTTGTGGACGCTGTGCTGCAATCGGGGCGGCATGATTTTGTTTGCTAAGTTTGCGCCCGTGTTCATCGAGCAGCAGCGGTAAATGCGCATAATGGGGTGTGGGATAATTCAGCAATTGCTGCAAATAAAGCTGGCGCGGGGTGTTATCGAGCAAATCTGCACCGCGCACAATATGTGTTATTCCTTGCAAGGCATCATCCACCACCACTGCAAGCTGATAAGCGAAGATGCCATCGCGGCGTTTTAAAATGAAATCGCCCAATTCGCGACTTAAATCTTGGGAAAACTTGCCTTGAATTTCATCGTGAAATTGAATTTCACCAGTGACTTGCAGCCGCGATGCTTGCGCTTGCGTGAAGTCTGAAATACCTGCACGACACCGCCCGTTGTAAATTTTTCCCGCCCATTGTTGGCGCGTGCACACACAGGGATAAACCTTGCGTTGTTGGCGTAATTGCTCAAGTGCCTCAGCATAATAGGTAAGGCGTTGGCTTTGATACAGCACCTCACCATCCCAGTGCATTCCGAAATATTCTAGGGTATTTAAAATCGCGGCACTTGCACCAGCAAGCACGCGGGGGCGGTCTAGGTCTTCAATTCGTACTCGCCAGCATCCATGATGGTGGCGAGCATGAAGAAAACTTCCGACAGCAGTCAGTAGCGAACCGAGATGTAATGCACCTGAGGGAGAGGGGGCAAAGCGTCCTTGATACGCTGCAACAGGAGAGGCAGGGCGGTACAAAAATCTATTTAAGCGTGTTGTTTTTCACGCAACTCATCAAGGGTTTTGCAGTCAATACATTTGGTCGCCGTCGGGCGCGCTTCGAGACGACGCACGCCAATTTCAACACCGCACACTTCGCAATAGCCGTAATCCCCAGAATCAATTGTTCCGATGGATTCATCAATTTTCTTGATCAACTTGCGTTCACGATCACGGGTTCGCAATTCTAAAGTAAATTCTTCTTCTTGCGTGGCACGATCATTGGGATCGGGGAAATTGGCAGCCTCGTCTTGCATGTGGTGCACAGTGCGCTCGACTTCTTCCATTAACTCTTGTTTCCAAGCTAATAAAATGTGACGAAAGTGTTCGCGCTGTTGACCGCTCATATACTCTTCCCCCGGTGCTGTTTGGTAGGGGGTAAAGCTCTTAGGGGCACCTGCTTTTGTTTCAGCCATTACGATCAGCTCCAAGTTCATAAAAATATTCTTTTATAACAGAATTTTATAGATAAGACAATATTGTGTTCTCTATAGACCCAAAGTTAAAAAATTACAAGCGATTGAATTAAATCAAAGCAGTCTCAATGAACAAGTTCATCGCTGTGTTCATTCGTAAAACTGCACTATCATTGCGGTATAGCTTCATGACTTTCAAGGGCTGAGCACGGTAATTTTTCAATTTCGAGCGGCATAATAGCGAAATTATAAAGATTAGGCACGGAAATTCATGCAGTGTTACTGCCTTCTAAAATGCTCAACTTCAAGATTGTAAAATTTTAAATAACTCAAACAGTTCCCCAGAACGCCATGCCGACTCCCCCATTTCACTGTTAAGTTCTGCACGATTATTTCACGCATAGCATATACTCTGTGCGACATTTCAACTAATATATTGAACGCACTTAATCTGCAACACCCAAGTTCTACGCGATCACTCTAGTTAGTTGGATAACAGTGATTTATTAAGTGTGCCGCAGCTTAATAAATTTCATCAAAATTGTATAAATACAAGATAACTGCGGTGATGGTGTTGCAGATTAAGTGTTAAACTAACAAACTCTAACACCTAGTTTAATTATTGGAGGAACTATGGCAGTCTCTCAACTCAAGTATCCCGAAAACGGTCAAAAAATTACAATTAAAGACGGGCAAGTGATTGTGCCTGACAATCCCATCGTTGGGTTCGTAGAAGGGGACGGTATCGGTCCTGACATCATGCGTGCCTGTTTACGTGTTTGGGATGCAGCTGTAGAGAAAGCTTATGGCGGCAAACGGAAAATTGCATGGGCTGAATTGTATATGGGTGAAAAAGCCGCTCAGCATTATGACGGCAATATTTTCCCTAAAGAAACGCTGGATGCTTTACAAGATTTAGTGGTTTCCATCAAAGGCCCTTTAACCACGCCAGTCGGCGGCGGTTTCCGTTCTTTGAACGTTGCCTTACGTCAAGATTTAGATTTATATGCTTGTGTGCGCCCCGTTTGTTATTATCAAGGTGTACCATCCCCAATGGTTCACCCTGAACAAGTCGATGTGGTGATTTTCCGTGAAAACACCGAAGACGTTTATGCAGGGATTGAATACCAATCAGGTTCGCCTGAAATGCGTAAAGTCGAAAAGTTCCTTAGAGAAGAAATGGGTGCTAAATTCTTCGACGACGCAGGGATTGGTATCAAACCTATCAGCCCCTTTGCAAGCAAACGCTTGGTTCGTAAAGCAATTAAATATGCTATCGACAATGGTCGTGAAAGCGTTACCTTAGTGCATAAAGGTAACATCATGAAATATACCGAAGGTGCTTTCCGTAACTGGGGTTATGAAGTTGCGCGTGACGAATTCGGCGACCAAACCATTACCGAAGAAGAATTGTATAGCAAATACGGCGGCAAACAACCTGAAGGCAAAGTGGTCATCAAAGACCGTATTGCTGACATTATTTTCCAATTAATGCAATTACGTCCTAGCGAATTCGACGTGTTAGCCACCATGAACTTAAACGGTGACTATCTCTCCGACGCAATCGCAGCAGAAGTTGGTGGCGTGGGTATTGCCCCCGGCGCAAACATCAGCGATCACGTTGCTGTGTTTGAAGCCACCCACGGGACTGCACCTAAGTACGCTAACTTAGACAAAGTCAACCCCGGTTCCTTATTATTCAGCGGCGTGATGATGCTTGAATACATGGGCTGGAGAGAAGCTGCGGACTTAATCAGCATCGCGTATCCTCAAGTTGTACA
>JBDKHS010000128.1:0-2746 GCA_039797505.1 Pseudomonadota bacterium
AAAGACTACGGCAAAATTAAAGACCAATTTCGCCCCGCCCATGCCGATTACACTTATCAACAAAAATATGGGATTCGCGATCATCGCGGCGGTGGACGTTCTTCCGCGCGTGAAACTGCGATTCGGGTGGCGGCAGGCGCAATTGCTAAAAAATATTTGCGGGAGCGTTTTGGCATTACCATCCGAGGCTATTTGGCACAGTTGGGCAATATCGTCCCCAATCCCCAGAATTTTAATTGGGACAGCATCGAACAAAATGCCTTCTTTTGTCCTGACCCTGAAAAAGTGCCTGAATTAGAAGCCTACATGGACGAATTGCGCAAAGAAGGCAATTCCATCGGCGCACGGATTAACGTGGTTGCCAGCGGTGTGCCTGTCGGTTTGGGTGAGCCAATTTTTGACCGTTTAGATGCCGAAATTGCCCATGCTTTAATGAGTATTAATGCGGTGAAAGGCGTGGAAATTGGCGACGGTTTCAACTGCATCACCCAAAAAGGCACGGAACACCGCGACGAAATCACCCCCGAAGGTTTTTTAAGCAATCATGCGGGCGGGATTTTGGGCGGAATTTCCACAGGACAAGAGATTATTGCCAGCATTGCACTCAAACCCACTTCAAGTATTCGCTTGCCGGGTTTAAGTGTAGATATTGACGGCAATCCGACTGAAGTGATTACCACAGGACGGCATGATCCCTGTGTCGGGATTCGCGCCACTCCGATTGCTGAAGCGATGTTGGCTTTAGTGTTGATGGATCATGTCTTGCGAAACCGTGGGCAAAATGCGGATGTGAAATCCACCACGCCGCTGATTCCTGCAAGCCGATGATGCAAGGCGTTCCGTATTGGCGGTTGTCCGCGCTGTATTTTTTCTACTTTGCGACTTTGGGCGCGTTGCAGCCGTATTGGAGCTTGTATTTACACAGCCTGCATTTTGACGCGCAAGCGATTGGTGAACTCAGTGCGATTTTGATGGCGACTAAAATCGTTGCGCCCAATTTAGGCGGCTGGCTCGCCGATCACACGCAACGTCATATGATTTGGGTACAACTCAGTACGATTTTGAGCCTGCTGTGTTTTATGGGGGTGTTTTTCGGGGAAAGTTATGCGTGGTTGGCGTTGACGATTACCGCGTTTAGCTTTTTCTGGAATATGGTCGTGCCGCAGTTGGAAGCCACCGCCTTCGCTTATTTGGGCAAAGCAGGTTCACATCGTTATTCACATATTCGTTTATGGGGGTCGGTGGGTTTTGTGGTGACGGTAATTTGCTTAGGCGCGTTGTTGGAATATCAGCCGATCAGCGTGTTACCGATAGCGATGTTGGGAATTTTCGCCTTGGTGGCAATCAGCAGTTTATTGGTGCGTGAATGTCATGGCGGCTATGCAGAACATCACAACACCAACGACCAGCCCTTGTCTTGTGTGTTGCGGAAACCTGTGGTTTTGGCATTTTTCTTCGCCTGCATTTTATTGCAAGCCAGCCACGGCAGTTATTACACGTTTTATTCCTTGTATTTGAAAAGCCATCATTATTCTTCACAAAGCATGGGGCAATTGTGGGCTTTGGCAGTGTTGGCGGAAGTGCTGGCATTTATGGGAATGCACCGTTTATTGCTGCATTTCAGCTTGCGACATTTGCTGATGGCGAGTTTTAGTTTAGGCACGTTGCGCTGGTTGCTGATTGCACATTTCATCGACAATCTTGGGGTGGTGATTTTTGCCCAAGTGCTGCATGCCGCAAGTTTTGCCTTGTATCACGGCGTGGCTATTCAATTCGTGTATCGCTATTTTCCGGGACGTTTGCAAGGGCGCGGTCAAGCCTTATACAGCAGTTTAACTTTTGGTTTGGGCGGCGCAATTGGCAATTTGTTAAGCGGTTATACTTGGGATAGTTTGGGCGCAACTTGGACTTACACCATTTCTAGCGGCATGTGCGCAGCGGCGTTGTTGATTGTGATTTTTGGATTGCGAGAACAGTCTGAAAAGCTTTAAATCGAGAAAGCCCCCAACTCCCTTTAGGAGGCTAAAAACTAAACAATTGTTTTTAATCTTTAAAGTCCCCTTTAGGGGATTTAGGGGCTGGTTTTAATCTTTAGCCCCCTTCAGGGGGTTGGGGGCGCAGTTAAAACCTAAATCACTCAATCATCTTTGTGTAATGCTAATTCCAGAAAAAAGCCCCGATGCTTTTAAAAACATCGGGGCTTTTCTATTTCTGAGAAACGACTGTTGCTGGTGCAGGTTTGTAACCTGCACCGTAACGTTTCAGTTTATTCCGACGCTTTCAAATGTTCCAGTCGGGGTTACAAACCCCGACCGGCTAGGGGAGAGTATCCCTCGCAGATTTAGAAAGATATCCATGTGTTTCAACGACCTAAGCGGTCACACCTCGTGAGAGTTGAAACCCAGATTGTACTAAGAGAATTCCGACAAAGTTTCAACGACCTAAGCGGTCACACCTCGTGAGAGATTAATCGCTGTAGGTTTTACTTTGATCGCTGGTGTTTCAACGACCTAAGCGGTCACACCTCGTGAGAGCGAAAAATCAGCTACCAAGCTGACATTTGAAGGAGTTTCAACGACCTAAGCGGTCACACCTCGTGAGAGGTATTTCTACTTTTGCTTCATCTACTTTTGCAGGTTTCAACGACCTAAGCGGTCACACCTCGTGAGAGAGCATACCTTTTAGCCATTATAAAATCAATTATCTGAACCGCAATTCACATAATTACCCTAATTTACACAATTAA
>JBDKHS010000129.1:0-3207 GCA_039797505.1 Pseudomonadota bacterium
ATAATTTCACATCTTTGGTGACGCGCTCAATATAAGCCTGAGCAATATCTTGTTGTTCGACTTTGCCCGCGCCGTGTACAAATTGGGCTTTATCAATCCGCGTTTTCAATGCCAGAATCGCATCGCCTGATAAGGTGTCGCCCCCAAGCATGATTTTTAAGCCATTATAATCGGGTGGATTATGGCTGCCCGTCAGCATCACGCCGCTGCCCGTTTTTAAATAATGGGTCGCAAAATACAACACAGGGGTCGGCACCATGCCAATATCAATTACGTCACGCCCCGCAGCGCGTAAACCTTCGGTCAAGGCAGCAATTAAGCTTGGACCTGATAATCGGCCATCACGGGCAACCACCACGGTTTTTTGACCGCGTGCCTCGGCTTCGCTCCCAATCGATTTCCCAATTTGGGTTACGATTTCAGGCGTTAAGGTGTCGCCCACAATCCCGCGAATGTCGTATGCTCTAAAAATAGACACAATACAGTCCTCCTAGAATAATAAATTTTGTAACATAGCTTCATAATATACTCTATGCCACGGAGAGTGTCACATGAGAGGCATTTTCTGGCGAAAAAGGAGGATATGGCTAGGGTGTTTCATCAAATAGAATTCACTGCGCCCCCAACCCCCTAAAGGGGGCTAAATACAAATAATTTAAATGTTTAAAGTCCCTCTTAGGGGATTTAGGGGCTTCTTTAGCGGTTAATGCCTATTTGATGACACGCCCTAGTCCTCCCTACCTCTCACTGCCATTAAGTTAAGCATGGCGTTTCATATTCTCGCATAACACAAGGATGTCATGGCAGTGCTCGTAGTACGGCCAGTCCTCATCACGCTTAACTCAAGATCTGCTAGATTCTCAAAACCTAGCAGGTCTCATGCTCGATTTAAGCCTTATTGTCCCTCGAGTTATGCTTAACTTAATGGCAGTGACCCTACCTGTTCAATCTCACATTAAGCGATTCTGAAGCGACCAAAACAGCCTTGAGCCTCATTGATGTTTAATGGGAAATGATTTCAAAGCTAAGGAATGCTGCTTAAAACAGCTTTTCCCCTTTGTCTCGGTTACAATAAAGCCTAACATTTAGCCAAGGAAATGCCCATGTCACAAAGCCCCAATCATTTGATTTGGATAGATTTAGAAATGACAGGATTATATCCTGACACCGATATCATCATCGAAATTGCAACGCTGGTGACTGACAATAATTTAGAAGTCATTGCCGAAGGGCCGGTGTTGGCAATTCATCAATCTGACGCAATTCTTGCTGCGATGGACGAATGGAACACCCGCCAACATGGGCATTCAGGGCTGACTGAACGTGTGCGCCAGAGTGGCATTGACCTTGCAACAGCAGAACAACAAACACTGGCTTTTTTACAAGAGCACGTCCCCCCGAATACATCGCCCATGTGTGGGAATAGCATCTGCCAAGACCGCCGCTTTCTAGCGCGCTATATGCCAGAACTCGAAAAATATTTTCATTATCGACACTTAGATGTCAGCACCCTCAAGGAATTGGGCAAACGCTGGTATCCCGAAGTGATGAGCGGTTTTAAAAAGGACTCGAAACATCTCGCCATCAGCGATATTTACGACTCCATTGCCGAACTGAAATATTATCGAGAAACCTTCTTCAGGCAGCGACCGCTTTCCCCGACCACATCGGGCGCACAGGATTAAACCATCATGGAAAGTAAACCACTGCCCACCGCCTTATACCGCGCCAGCCAAGTCCGAGAAATGGATCGCTTGGCAATGACCGAGATGGGAATTCCCGGCATTTGCCTCATGGAACGCGCAGGCACCGCCGCCTTTAATTTGCTTTGTCAGCGGTGGCGCAAACTGCGGCGCATTATCGTGCTTTGCGGCGTTGGGAATAATGCGGGCGATGGTTATGTGTTGGCGCGGCTTGCGTATTTAGCGGGCTATGATGTCACCGTAATTCAAATTGGGGACAGCGCACAACTCAAAGGCGATGCACGTACCGCGTTTGATGCCTTAAATGCAGTCGGTTTACAAGTCCAAGTTTTTGCAGAAAAGAAACTCAGCATTATGGATGTCGTCGTCGATGCCTTATTTGGCACAGGCTTAGATCGTGAAGTTTCGGGCGAATACCGCAAAGTGATTGAAGCCGTGGAACGCTCGCCCTGCCCTGTGATGTCTTTAGATATTCCTTCAGGCTTACACGCCGACACTGGTACAGTGATGGGCATTGCAATGCGTGCCGATGTCACCATCAGCTTTGTGGGTTTGAAACAAGGCTTATTCACAGGCGACGGCCCTGAATATTGTGGCGAGATTTATTTTGACGATTTACAAATTCCGAGTTTTGTCCCCAAACAAATCAAGCACACCGTCACCCGCATTGACGCACAATTGCTGCGTAGCACTTTGCCACGCCGCGCCCGCACTGCGCATAAAGGCAATTTCGGACATGTGTTAATTATTGGCGGCGAACACGGCATGTTAGGCGCAGCGCGTCTTGCCGCTGAAGCTGCTGCTCGCGTTGGGGCTGGCAAAGTCAGCATTGCCACCCGCGCCAGTCATGCCAATTTAATCAATTTAACCCGCCCCGAATTAATGAGCCACGGCGTGGAAACCGCTGAAGAATTGCTGGCATTGATTGAAATGGTGGATGTGGTCGCCATTGGCACAGGTTTGGGTCAAGGCGCGTGGGGTTTGACCATGCTTGAGGCGATTAAAGATTTAAAAAAACCTGTGGTTTTAGATGCAGATGCCTTGAATTTATTAGCGAAAAAGCCAGTTCGGTTTGAACAAAGCATTATCACGCCACACCCGATGGAAGCCGCGCGTTTGTTGAATATGAGTATCATCGGCGTGCAACGTGACCGTTTTACCACTGCACAATCTTTGCAGTTGCGTTTTGGCGGGGTGTGCGTGCTGAAAGGCGCGGGCACTTTGGTCGCAGAACCTAATGGCAAGATCGGGGTGTGCACCACGGGCAATCCGGGCATGGCTTCGGGCGGCATGGGGGACGTGTTGACGGGGGTGATTGCGAGTTTATTGGCGCAAAAGCATTCACTGATAGAGGCAGCTCGGCTGGGGGTTTGTCTGCACGGTAAAGCAGGTGACAGGGCGGCTTTGGAAGGTGAACGCGGTTTGTTGGCAAGCGATTTGATGCCGTGGCTGCGTTATTATGCAAATCCTGATCTGTTGGAATAATGCAAACTGAAATCCCCAA
>JBDKHS010000130.1:0-3728 GCA_039797505.1 Pseudomonadota bacterium
AATTTACGTTGCAGTCATTTAAACAACCAATAAACCAAACCACCCACAGCAGCCGCTGCAACAACGGGAGCGGCAACAACTGCGGCTGCTCCCACAGCCATCCCACCACCAACAGCAGCACCAATCGCAGCCAATCCAGCAGGTCCTGCACCCACAACAGCTAATGTACCCACCGATGCTGCAGTCCCTGCAGCAGCTCCTGCATAAGTACCATATTGAGCTTTATCGCAAGCAGCCTGATTTTGTTTCTCACAGTTAGTGTACAAATGCTTATTCATTTGATTTGCAGCAGCGAGTCCGCCTGAACCACCAACCACTCCTGTACCAGCAACGACACCACCACCAACAACTGCCCCCGCAGTTGCCATAGTGCTCATGATGCTTGCCCCTGAAGCACCTGTGACAGCTGCCCCCGTCCCAGCAACAGTGACTATGTCTCTAACATCTTTCAAATCTGAATCAGCCAAAACAGGATTTGCCAATGCTAAACCTGATAAAATGGCAATGGACATCAATAAACGTTTCATAATATTTCTCTCCCAACCGATAACAACTATTTGAATCATGCTTTAAACATCCTTATAATCGAACATAATCTAGGGTTTATCTACCAACCACACCGTTATTCTGCCAATTTGGACGTTTTTCAATGCAACTTCATGAAAAAATTAAGTTTATTCGTAACATGAAAGGTTGGTCTCAAGAAGAAGTTGCACACCGTTTAGGCATGTCAATCAGTGGTTATGGTTGTATTGAAAGGGGAGAAACAGACATACCTTTTTCAAGATTATTGTATCTTGCGAAGGTATTTGAAATAGATTTATTGGAGTTATTGAGTGTTAATGAAAAAAATGTATTTAATTTAGCTGGAACTAATAATAATCAAAGTAATTGGCACGTTAATTCTTCAGATTCTGTAGAGGTTATCAAATTACGGGCTGAAGTAGAAAAGCTTAATATGTTTTTAGAACAACAAACTAAAGAAATCTTGTATCTAAAAGAAATTATCGAATTATTAAAACAAACGCATTCAACTCTTCCAAATAGCTAAAGCCCAATTAACATCAACTTATTAGCTGATTACAATCCCCCATTGCAAAGCTTTCCCCTGAAAAACTAGAATACCCTTCAGTTCAATTATTTCGAGTATCCCCGCCGAAACCGCTATACTTTAGCGCAACCTTCTTACGCATATTTTTTATATTATGGCAGCAAATCCTTCGGAACGTTTGCTGATTGCCTGCATGGCGGGTATTCAGTTTATTAATATTGTGGAATTTATGATGGTGATGCCGTTGGGGGCAGAATTGTCAGAAGCTTTACATATTCCTACTTCGCATATTGGCTATATCAGTGGTAGTTACACCGCAGCCGAAGCAGTGGCTTCCATTATTATGGCGTTCTTTCTCGACCGCTTTGACCGCCGCACCGCATTAACGATCAGTATTAGCGGTTTTATCATGGGCACACTGAGCTGCACTTTTGCCACTGATTTAAACTCAATGATTTTCGCCCGCGTGATTTCAGGATTTTTTGCAGGGCCATTAACCGCTTTGTCGGTAGCAATTATCATCGACCGCATTCCCTTTGAACGGCGTGGCAAAGCCTTAGGGGTGGTGATGAGTGCGTTTTCAATATCTTCAATTTTTGGCGTGCCGATTGGCTTGGAATTAGCAAAAATCGGCGGCTGGCAACTCCCTTTTTTCGTGATTGCCACAGTCTCATTATCCATGCTAATCATTATGTTATGGGTATTACCTCCAATGCGAGCGCATCTTGCCCATGTGCGCCCGAGTTTTCGTAGGCTTGCGCATTTGTGGGTACAACCCAAAGCCCTCACTGCCTACGTGTTGACGGTGTGCGCCTTGATTACTGCCTTTTTATTAGTGCCCAATCTTTCCGCCTATGTGCAGTATAATTTGCACTATCCGCGTGAAGATTTAGGTTTTTTATATTTGGCGGGCGGGATTACCAGCTTTTTCGTGATGCGCATCGCAGGACGCAGCGTGGATCGTTTTGGTAATTTACCCGTGGCAACACTGAGCACCGCGTTGATGTTTATCGCGATTTATGTAAATTTTGTGAATTATCCCGTGGGAATGCCCGTGATAATGATTAGTATTTTACTCATGGGCAGCAATGCGGTGCGTGCCGTGGCAATGACCAATAGCGTTTCTCAAGTTCCATCGCCCGCAGAACGTGCAGGGTTTATGTCAATGCACGGCGCAATGCAATGTATTGGTTCGACTTTAGGCAGTATTTCAGCCACATTTTTATTGCAAACCCAGCCCAATGGCGCGTTAATCGGCATGGATAAAGTGGGGATGATTGCGATGGGATTTAGTTTAGTCTTTCCCGTCGCGGTGTGGTGGCTGCACCGCCTGATACACCATGAACGCATTGCCGCCGCCGCGATGGCAGCCTTAACCCCAGTCCCTGCGGTGGTAGAAGAGAATTAATTTTTTTAACTGCACCCCTAAAAGGGAATTAAACCGCTTTAATATTTGTCTTTAGCCCCCTTCAAGGGGTTGGGGGCTTTTTTAAAATTTGAAACAAGCCCCTAAATCCCCTAAAGGGGACTTTAAAGATAAAATCTTTAATGTTAGCCCCCTTCAAGGGGTTGGGGGCGCAGTTAAAGACATAACCCAAAGAATTAACACAGGAAAACCATGTCCAGAAGACGCATTGCTATTGTAGAAGATGAACCTGCAATCCGAGAAAATTATGCCGCTGTCCTACGCCGCCAAGGCTATGAAGTCTGTGCCTATGCCAATCGTCAAGAAGCCAACGATGCTTTTCATCAACGTTTACCCGAATTAGTCTTATTAGACATTGGCTTAGAAGAAGAAGTCGAAGGCGGTTTTGATTTATGCCGTGAATTGCGCACGCTCTCACATTATTTACCGATTATTTTTCTCACCGCACGCGACAGTGAATTTGACATGGTGTCAGGGCTGCGTTTGGGCGCGGACGATTATTTAACCAAAGATATTAGTATGCCGCATTTATTGGCGCGGATTGGCGCATTATTCCGACGCATTGACGCATTGCGCTCACCGCCATCCGAAGAAAATGTGATTCGACGCGGTGCATTATTAATAGACAGTGATCGCTTGACCACCACATGGCGCAGTGCAGCGGTGGAACTGACTTTAACCGAATTTTGGATTGTGCACTCACTGGCGCGTTTTCCGGGGCACGTCAAAAACCGCGAGCAATTAATGCACGAATCCAATATTCAAGTCGATGACAGCACCATTACTTCTCATATCAAGCGCATACGCAAAAAATTTGCGGTGATTGATCCCCGATTCAGCAGCATTGAAACCGTGCACGGCATGGGCTACCGCTGGAGCAGTGAAACTTAATGTTCAGTTTGAGCATTCGCAGTAAAGTATTGCTGCTCTCGTTGACCTTATTCAGCGTGCCTTATGTGGGCTATGAATACGTGCTTGAAATTGAAGATTATTTGCGCGACAGTTTAGAAAATTCATTAACGGGCGCGGCGCGGGCTTTGGCAAGCGTACTCAATGATCGCCCCGATTTATTCAGCCGTACCTTGGCGGAAACTGTGCGTGAAGATACGGTTTTAGTGGTGCATTCGCTGAAAAATGGGGTGCAACTCGACGGCACAACTGAGGATTGGCACGATTATCTGGATCAAGCCCAAACCTATTCAGACAAGCATATTTTAAAAAATCAGGGCACGTATACGCCTGATTCGCTTT
>JBDKHS010000131.1:0-8698 GCA_039797505.1 Pseudomonadota bacterium
CGCGGATTCAAAACGTTCATCTTTTAAATCGGTGTAAAACGCAGGCAATAAATCGGGCATCATCAGCCCTTTGTAGGAAATCACTCGGCAAGACAAGCTTGGCAAGTAGAAAACCTCATCACAGGCGGCGACGGCTTTTTCAGCGCGGCGACGGGCGATAAATAAATGCCGTTCAAAATCGGCTTCACTCAGATCAGCTGGGGCGTTGACAAACACTTGAGCGATATGGGGTAAGGTTTTTAATGCTTCCGCGCCGCAGGCACTGGGATCAGTGGGCACATCGCGCCAACCTGCAACACTTAAACCTTCCTTGCTCAACTCTTGTTCGACCACTTGGCGCGCTTGGGCAGCAATTGCCGTGTCGAGGCTTAAAAATACCATCCCGACCGCATACAAGGGGGTTAAGCTAAACCCACAGTCCTGCGCGATTGCTTTTAAGAATGCGTCAGGTTTTTTCAACAATAATCCGCAGCCATCCCCTGTTTTACCATCGGCGGCGACTGCGCCCCGATGAGTTAAGTTTGTGAGCGAAGCAATTGCGGTCGCGACGAGCCAATGGCTGGGTTTTCCATCCATTTGGGCAATCAAGCCGAAGCCACAACTGTCTTTTTCAAAACTAGGTTGATAAAGTCCTGTCAACATGTCATCTTCTCAGGGTTGGAATTAAAGCGTATCGATGCAGTGAAAATTAACCAAAACTGTGGGGCTTGCTCTCTTTCTAGGTCGATTTCAAATATTAAAAAAGTCCGCTAAAACAGACAGCAAATTTTAAGGGCAAAACATTACTATTATAGTTATGTTGACGTGTGTTGTCACGCCAGATAAAACCCACATTTAAATTAACATTATGAATTTAATGGATAAATATTCAAATGGGCTGACTCAGGTGTTGTGCTGTTTGATCCTATCATCTACCAAGAAAATACGCCAACACACGCGAATAGTTTATATCCACATGATTTATAAAAATATTTAATCGGGAACTCTAAAAATAACGAATCCCCAAACCCATTGAATTGGATCATGATTGGTTTGGGGATAGCTAAAACTTATCATTTGCTCGGTCAAGCGCAGCACCTAATCTCGTATTTTACACTATCACACACGCTAATTTAAAGGAAATCGCAATGCAAGCCTCTCCAATTACGCCCACAGTGCGCTTATTGGGCTTAGTGAGCCTGTTTACTGACATTGCCAGCGAGATGCTGTATCCCGTTGTGCCCTTGTTTTTAGCCACAATTGTGGGCGCGCCGATGTTTGCAATTGGTTTTATTGAAGGGATTGCGGAATTTATCGCGGGCACGAGTAAAGCGTATTTTGGCGCGTGGTCTGACCAAGTGGGCAAGCGTAAAATTTTTATTGTGCTGGGTTATAGTCTTTCTGCCTTAGTGAAACCTTTGCCGGGTTTATTTCCAACGTGGGGCGCAGTCTTCGTTTCTAAAACCGTGGACAGAATTGGCAAAGGTTTACGCACTGCGCCGCGCGATGCGCTATTAGCCAGTCACAGCACCGTGGAAAATCGGGCGCAAGTCTTTGGTTTTCACCGTGCAATGGACACCACGGGCGCGGCATTGGGGCCGATGTTAGCGTTAATTTGGTTATGGGCGTATCCGCAACAATACAGCAGTTTATTTTTAATGACCTTAATTCCGTCGAGCTTAGCAATTTTTGCCACCTTGTGGATTCGTGAAACCCCGAAAATAACCGCCCCAACAATTGCCCCAACGGCGCGAGAAATTTGGAATTCGCAATGGACGTTTTGGCACGCTGCCCCGCCCGAATTTAAACGCTTGGTAAAATGGCTGACTTTGTTTGCACTGTTTAATTCCAGCGATGTGTTTTTAATTTTGAAAGCGCAAGCCGTGGGTTTTTCTGCCACCGATGCGATTTTAGGTTATTGCTTATATAACTTGGTTTATGCGGCAACTGCCTATCCAATTGGCAAGCTTGCAGATAAATGGGGCACGCGGATTACTTTAATTATTGGCTTGTGCATTTACGCACTGGTTTATGCAGGCTTTGGCATGGCGAGAGATGTTTGGATATGTTGGGGCTTGTTTGCGTTGTATGGCATTTATGCGGCACTGACTGAAGGCGTGTCGAAAGCATGGCTGAGTAATTTAGTCCATGAACAACGCGGCACCGCTTTGGGCGTACAAGCTGCATTTGCAAGCATTGCGGCATTGGTGGCGAGCACGGGCGCGGGCGTATTGTGGACGTTTGTAGATAATGCCTTGCCATTTTATGTGGGGGCGGTGATGGCTATTGTCACGGCTTTAGGTTTATTCAGCGTTCGTGAAAAAACCTGAATTCTCACCTTCAAAAAAAGTGGAGATAGTTCCAAAGTCGCTTTAAAGAAAGCCCCCTTCAGGGGAGAGCCAATGCAAGAAGCATAATTCATTTTTATAACATGGAGTTAGATTACTTTTTTCTGTCTGTTACGAAACAGTCAGTATTCTGTACACTTTCGTTAAGAAGCAGATAAATCATTACGTAACAGTTATTATGTTTTATAATCATATAGTTGTAATATTTAGTCCGCTATTTTTATAAAAGACTCATTATAAAAATAAGTTAAAAAATAGTCGTAAATAGACAAAATAAGCGGCTAAATACACAAATATATGAAATTAAGAAAAAGAAAAACTAGCGTAATCCTATGTTTTAAAAAGTATTATGCTTCTTGCACTAGCCCTCCCCCTTTAGGGGATTTAGGGGCTTCTTTAAAGTAGTTAAAAAATACCTTCATTCAGCTTTCTTCTTCAGCCGCCTTCAGAGAAGTTGGGGGCGCAATCTATTTGATGACAAACCCTAAAACTTTATGCCATTTCTTATCCTGAACTCAGGTTAATTACACCATGCCTTATCCTTTACAAGTCAATGTAGTGCAGTGCGAACTCAGTGAAAATCATGTGATTTTGCGACTCAATTCTCCTCAGGACGTGTTTGCCGCAGGTCATAGCCTAAAAATTTCACTGCACGGAGAAATACATTTGCTGGTGTTGCTGAGAATTCAAGCCGCGTGGGTTGAAGGCATTATGCACCGCCCAATTGTGTGGCAAGATTTACCGTCAACACTAGAAATTCTGGACTCTCAAGGGACAAACTTGCAAGTACGCCATGCTTTGCCCTTGTTGGCGGGCGACGGCATTCACAGCGCGAGTTTGATTGCTTTGGCAGAGTCTTTGAAAACTCAAGCCACCATTCAGCCCTTGGTGTTGTTAAGTGCGGAAAGTTTGCCGTTTTCGCCACGCCCCTCACAGATATATTTAAAAACCATGCCTGCGGGGGTGATTGCTGCCATTCCGCTATTGGAAGATTGGAAAATTGCCAGCCGTTTGGCAAGCACTGAAGATGCAGTAGGATGTTTTGAAGGCAGTGTGATTGAATTAGCAACGCATTGGTTAGCGCAATTACAAAGCGACGCTGTGCAACATGTTGAAATTATTGCGGCGGGTAAGCCTGAATTTTTGAGCGAATTAGCAAGGTTAGCCGTGCATTATGCTGTTCCTTTTCAAGAAGTTAGACATATCAGCGTTTGACAACTCGCAACAATTTCTAAAATGCCAGCGTATTTAAGACCTTCTACGTTTTCCTCCGTGGAAGGTCTTTTTGTTTTCGCAGTTTTATTTTTTAAAAACCTTAGAACATTATAGACAATACGTATATTTATGTTTATCTTATGATGATTAACCACGCTAAACATATGATATTAGTTGCAGTAATCTAATACATTGATTTGGTTAAAATTAGCCTAGAAACATAGGCGTACTCATAAAAATCACCAAAGGTAGGCATTAATATGTTTTCAATTCGACCGACGCATGTCCATGTTGTCGCAAAATGGCTGCTGTGTAAAATCCTGTTTCCCAGCTTGCTCAGCCTTCTGTTTATGTCTCATAGTTTTGCAGCCGCCCCCAAATTGCTGATCGCAGGCTACATGGCAAATCCCAACAGTACTGATAATCAATATGAATATATTCAATTATTTGCCCTTGAAAATATCGATTTTTCTGCCACGCCTTATGCAGTGATTTTTACCAACAATGGCATCGCAAAAAGCAGCGGTTGGACAGCGGGCGCGGAGCTAACTTACGGTTTTAATATTACCTCGGGCGCAATACAGGCGGGAGAATTTGCCTATGTGGGCGGCGCGGGAAAATTAATTAATGGCAGCGGCAGCACCGATATTTCGGGCGCGAAATGGTTACGCAGTATTGAAACTGCAAGCAGTGTAGGCGATGGTTTTGGAAAGGCAAAAGCGGGCGGAGTCTTAGGCAATGGTGGCACGAATGCAGATGGTTTTGCGGTGTTCGACATGGACATCAATCATATTACCGACAAGACCATGCCTGTCGATGCAGTTTTCTTTGGGGCGGCGGTGGGCACGGCAAAACCCGACAGCGGCGGTTACACTTTGCCCAGCAACGATCATTATGACAACGCACAAGGCACTTTCGGCAACGGCAAAAATACCTACTTGTTTCCCGTACCAAAACAAGGATATTTCGTCAAACTGCTCGGCAACTATAATCAAGCCACCGCCACTTGGACAACGCCCCGCAGTGACACAGAACAAATTATTTCAAGCACTGCCGCATTAAGCGAATTAAGCCCCAATTTACAAGTCGATTTTGCCCCAACTTTATTGAGCAGTTCGCCCAACAATGCCGCTATTGATGTTTCTGGCAAAATTACTTTAAATTTTAGCGAAGCCGTAAATTTAACTGCCAATGCGGTGACACTGGAATGTCCCAATACGCTCAGTTTCACGGGCTTACCCGCAACGAATACCAGCACAATTGTTTTAACCCCCACGATAAATTACCCCAGCGCGGCAACATGCACGATTAAAATTTTCGCCAATCAAATCAGCGATAACGGCGGTGCAGCAAATCCCATGAATGCGGACGTAAGTTTCAGTTTTACCACATTGACGCTAAATTCAGCACCAATAGCTTCAAATTTAACATTAAATGGCAATTTGAATGTGGGGCAAAATCTCAGCGTGACTTATGTATATGAAGATGCTGAGCAGGATTCAGAAGGAACATCACGTTTTAAGTGGTATGCGGCAAAAGACAGTGCATGCTTAGATAAAAATTTAATTATTAATGCAAATTCATCAAGTTATATACCAACAGCGGATGAGATGGGTTTGTATTTGTGTGTTGAAATCATCCCCATTGCCAGCACGGGCACATTAACTGGGACGGCTAAAATGCTCGTAAGCAATGCCGTGGTGAGTAAAATCAGTCAAAACATCAGCGGATTCAATCCACCCAGCAGCGCAACGTATGGCGACAAGCTCATCAATTTGAGCGCGACAGGCAGCGGCTCAAATAATCCTTTAATTTTTGCGAGCAACACGCCCGAAGTTTGCAGCGTGGCTGATGCCAGTTTAAAAATTTTGGCTGCGGGCGACTGCAAAATTAGCGTGAATCAAGCAGGCAATCCCAGCTACGAAGCTGCCCCCGAATTAAGCAAAACTATCCTTGTTCATAAAAAATCGATTAGCGCGAAAATTGACAATAAAAATCGTGCTTTTGGTGAAGTAAATCCCATTTTTACAATCAGTTATACAGGTATAATTGAGGGAAATATTGAAACACCACCCACATTTAGCAGCTCCGCTAATGCAAGCAGTCCCGCAGGTAACTATCTGATTAATTGTGATAATTCTGGCAGCAGTGCAAAAAATTATGTGATTGAAACCTGCGAAAATGGCGTATTAATCGTGGGAAAAGTCAGCCCTGTGATTAGTTTAAGTCAAACTGCGAATTATGTAATTTTTGGGAATGCGCTCGCGGTTAAATTCACCGCAACAGGCTCGCCAACGGGTGAAATCACGGTCAGTGACGGGGTGAATAGTTGCCATGCCAGCCTTGCCGTGGGGACATGTAAGCTGATGCCGAGCAGTTCGGGGGTGAAAGCTTTGACTGCGACCTATGCGGGCGATGGCAATTATACTGCTGCCAGTCAAACCCAAGAACTCAAAGTAACGCAAGTTATTTTTAATCGCGATAACTTAACGCTGATGGAAGCTACAAGTGACAGTTATAGCGTAAAATTAGCAACTCAACCTACTGAAAATATTACACTTAGTATCACACAAAACTCCCAAATTACGAGCCATCCCACCAGTTTGCTATTTACTCCAACAAATTGGAATACGCCGCAAACCGTCAAGCTCAGTGCGGTTGATGACACGCAAACGCAAGGCAATCGCACGCTGAATCTTGAACATAAAATCAGTGCAGGCGATGGCGCGGGTTATCCTGAAAATTTGGTGATTTCTAGCCTAAAAATTACAATTATCGATAATGACACGCCAGCCGTGACTTATGTCGCGCCCTCTTATAAATTGACGCTACAAAATTCAGGGACAGGAAAAGGCGTTTTTACAGGCACACAAGCGGGAATTTATCCACAAACCACGACCATTAATTTAACTGTAACTCCTGATAAAGATTCAGAATTTAAAGAGTGGACTCCTGCAAGCTGCGCCCAAAGTTTCACTTTAAATACAGACACCATTTGCACTGCACAATTCGATTTGAAACCTGCACCCCTTGTCGCAAAATCACAACTTATCCCGCAAGTGACTTATTATCAATTTACCGTGCAAACTTCAGGCACAGGAAAAGGAACAATTTCGGGAACAGCCACGGGAAAATATGCCGCAGGTTTAGCTATTCAATTAAGCGTAACCCCCGAAATTAATTCAATTTTTAGCGGATGGACTCCTGCAACTTGCGCCCAAAACTTCAGTTTAAATACGGACACAATGTGCACTGCGCAATTCGATTTAAAACCGTCTCCTGTGGTGATAAAGACTGATCTCATTGTAGAAAAACCGATAATTTCAAAGCCTATTTTGAAATCTGAAAATATCGTGCCTGTTGTGCAAACTAAACTCGAAGTTAGTAATATTAATGCGGACAATAATCCCTGTTTTTTCAATATGATATTGAACATAACTTGCTATGGCGCACAAGTCAAAACGCACCTTACTGAAATTACAGCGAATGGACAACTTTCTAATGCAATTATTGATGCGCCGCTGTTCAATCAAGGCTGGATTTCTGACAGTTATGTCACTGCACGTGGGGAAATTACGGGCGGTACAATTACAGGTTACATTGAAAATCAAGGAATTATCCGCGATATTGAATTTAAAGGACGTTATATCAAAGGGGGTATTTTAGCGGGCAAGATTCGCAATAGCAGTGCTGAAGGCTATTTGGAAAACGTCATGTTTGCCGCCGACAGCAGCTTAAATGGGGGAATTTTACAAGGTGTTATCCGAGGCAATCCCAATGCGCCCGCGCTTTTGGAAAATGTGATTCTGAAAAAAGGCAGTGTGGTTTCTGGGGTGCGTTTTGGGAAAAATGTACTTTTAGAAGCGGGTGTCATCTTGCAAGAATACCCCTATTTACCTGTTTTAGAAAAGCTTTTAGGCATAGATGCCACAGGAAAAACTAAAACCACGCGCAGCCGTTTTTACGGTGGCATCTCGGTGAGCGGTAAAGCTTACGTTCAAAAAACCACCCAATGGCTGGCTGAACCCGTGTCAGTGCGTGGCAGAATTATCCCAGAACCTGAGCATATTGGGAAAAAAGTGGATTTATTCGTGTATTCACCTTATTTTGAGATTTTGCCAAATATGGGCAATAATCCACAGTATTACATGGCAGACCAACAAAGCCATATTTTATTGTGGAATCAAAAGCCTGCAAGTTTAATTGCTTTTAAAACTGGGATAACTTTGGAATCGGTGCATGAGTTGGAAATGTTTGTAGGGCATTTTATTGCAACGGGTGGGTTGAATATCGTGTTTGGCTATCGTTTGGAAGATGGCACGCTGTTCATGACTGAGTTGCAAAATGGAATTGAAGTGACGATTCAATAAGTTGAATCTAATTGTGTTTTTGAGTTTAGAGCCATTCCCCCTTTGAAAAAAGGGGGGAGCTAAACACGCATCTAACCTGAGTTCGGGATAAGGAAGAGTAGACAGTTTAGTCGTAGGGTGGAATAGCGTAGCGTATTCCACCCAGAAAGGTGATAGCTCTAGGCATGACACAGTTGAATCGATAAGAGTCTCATTGTACGGCATAAGCTTGTAAAATCCTCGCCGCTGGAGCGACGAGGTAGGCATTCCAACGCTGGAGCATTGGAACGAGACAATTAAAAGAATAACAGTATCATTGAGTTATGATTACCTAAAAACTTTTTTATCCCGAACTCAGGTTATCTAGCCTTGTTCTACGTCTAGTTTAATGGATAGCTTAGCCTACTTACGCTTTCAAAAATCCCAATTCAAACACCAAGGGTTGCAATTTTTCGCTTAAGGTTTTGTAAGCGGTTTCAAAATCGGCAAAGCTGACAGGGATAAAATCGCCGCTTTCATTGCGTTTTTTGAGGGCGTTGCGAATTTGATACCAGCCTACATCGGGGCGATTTAATTTGAGTTCGTCGCGCACGCGGCGCACATCGATGTGGGCGAAATAGGCTTTCCACAATTCACGCCCCGCATTTAACACCGCTTTGGCTTCTGGCGAGAGTTTCTTTTTCTTCAAATACTGCACCATAAAATCAGATTCAAAACGGGCAGGCGCATTGACTTCGGTTTCTGTGAATGGAATAAAGTGATTGACAATACTCCATTTTTTACCATTCCACTCCAAATTATTTGCGC
>JBDKHS010000132.1:0-3627 GCA_039797505.1 Pseudomonadota bacterium
GGTTAGCCTAGGCTAACCCAACGAAAATAAAGCAGTTCAGTTGGGTTGCCAGCCCAACCTACGAGGCTAATTTATTGATTATTTTAATATTCACACACTTTACGGATAAATAATTGATATATAAGTATTTATGTCGAACTCAGGTTATTATTAATCTAGTGGGTGATGATTTGGTCAGGGCAGTTCCCGCTGGGACAGTGTTGACAGCAGCCCAGTTTGCGGGATTACTTAGAGGAGATTTATATTTTAACGTACATACGACGGAAAAACCCGCTGGTGAAATTCGTGGACAGATTCAGCATAGTTTAGAAGGCGTTTTCACGATTACTTCACGACTTTCAAAAAGCTCGGGCGTGAAGGTTTAGTTGGTGTAGTGGGTTTGTCAGGTGGGGGCGGTGGCGTGTTGGAATCATCAGCATCATCGCCCTCTTCTGGTTGAAAGAACATTCCCTTCCCATTTTCTCGCGAATAGACCGCAATTGCCGCTTTGATAGGCACATACACGGGAAACGGTTTCCCAGAAAAGCGCGCACTGAATTGAATATCTTCATTTCCCAACATCAAATTTTGCACCGCAGCCGGGGCAATATTCAGCACGATTTTGCCATCTTCAACGAATTCACGCGGCACGATGACGTGTTCCGCCGTTGCGTCCACAAGTAAGTAAGGCGTGCAATTATTATCGACAATCCATTCATAGATTGCCCGTAACATATAAGGGCGGGTAGAAGTCATGCGGGTTGCTCCTGCAAACTGGAAAAAAATTGAAAATAGCGGGAAGTGAAAAATGAAAATCCCACAGAAAGTAAGCTTCCTGTGGGATTTAAACGTACAAGGCTTAGTGAGGAATATCAGTCCAATATTCTTTCTTCAGTGCATACGCAAACACAAAGAAGATAGCGAGGAACAGAATCACTTTCCAACCTAAATCTTGTCTTACCGTCTTAGCGGGTTCACCCATATATTCTAAGAAGTTGACCAGATTACGCACGGTTTGACGATAATCTGCGGCTTTTTTCGCATCTTTTTCATCAACCAAAGCAACGCCTTTTAATACTTCATGACTATGCCCTTCCGCATCGGTCACTTTTTCAAAGACAGGTTTTTGCCAGCCTTGTTGTTCCCATAAAACGTGAGGCATCCCCACATCTTTGAACACGAGATTATTCACACCCCAAGGACGTGAACTGTCTAAGTAGAAGCCTGTCAAATAGGTATATAACCAGTCCACACCCCGAGAACGGGCAATCACGGTTAAATCAGGAGGAGTCACCCCGAACCATTTTTTCCCGTCATTCTTAGACATGGCAATACTCATGGTTTCGCCGACTTTGTCGCCTGCAAACATCAGGTTCTTTTTCAGGACTTCTTCAGGAATTCCTAAATCATCAGCCACACGTTGATAGCGAGAATATTCCGCAGAATGACAGCCCATGCAGTAATTGACAAATGTTTTCGCCCCTGCTTGCAACGAAGCTTTATCACGCAAATCATTGTTTGCAGGTGTTAACGCAACGCCGCCAGAGCTTGCGAAGCTGATACATGGAAATAATAAGGCAAAGACAGCAATCATTCTTCTCATGGCATCGTTACTCTTTCTGGCACGGGTTTGGTTTGATCCCATTGTGAATATAAAGGCATTAACAAGAAAAATCCGAAGTAAATCGCGGAAAAGACTTGTGCGACCAGCGTTGAAACAGGCGTTGAAGGTTGCATTCCTAAATAGCCTAAACCCACAAAGCTGATAACAAACAAGGTCAACGCGGTTTTGAAAATAATGCCTTTGTAGCGGATGGATTTCACTTCGCTGCGATCTAACCAAGGTAATAAGAACAACATGGCAACTGCGCCACCCATCGCGACCACACCTAAGAATTTATCAGGCACAGCGCGTAAAATCGCATAGAAAGGCGTGAAATACCAAACAGGTGCAATGTGTTCTGGCGTTTTCAAAGGATCAGCAGGAATAAAGTTTGCGTCTTCTAAGAAATAACCACCCATTTCAGGCATGTAGAATAATACCAAGCTGAATATGATTAAGAAACCTGCCACACCGACTAAGTCTTTTACGCTGTAGTAAGGATGGAAAGGAATACCATCGACAGGAATATGGGTCACTGGGTCTTTATTCTTCTTGATTTCTACGCCGTCAGGATTGTTAGAACCGACTTCGTGTAAAGCAATAATGTGTGCCACGACTAAGCCCAATAACACGATAGGTAAAGCGATAACGTGTAAAGAGAAGAAGCGGTTTAAGGTTGCGTCAGCGACGACGAAGTCACCGCGAATCCATAAAGATAAGGTTTCACCGATGTAGGGAATTGCACCGAACAAGGAGATAATCACTTGTGCGCCCCAGAAGGACATTTGTCCCCAAGGTAACAAATAGCCCATGAAGGCTTCTGCCATTAAGCATAAGTAGAGAAACATCCCAAATAACCAAACCAATTCGCGAGGCTTTTTATAAGAGCCATACATCAAGCCCCGAAACATGTGCAGATACACCACGATGAAAAAGAATGATGCGCCTGTGGAGTGCATGTAGCGGATTAACCAGCCAAAATTGACATCACGCATGATGTATTCAACCGAGGCAAATGCCATCGTTGCATCAGGCTTATAGTTCATGGTTAAGAAAATCCCCGTTAAGATTTGAATAACGAGAACCAGTAATGCTAATGACCCGAAGTAATACCAAAAATTAAAATTCTTAGGGGCATAATATTCGGCTAAATGTTCGTTCCATAATTTTGTTAATGGGAAACGATCATCAATCCAAGAGACTAAACTTTTGATCATGGATTTGCTCCTTTAACCTTTGGTATCCACCCCTACCACAATGCGCGAGTCGCTGAGATAGGTGTAGGGTGGGACGACTAAATTGGTGGGTGCGGGTACGCTTTGGAAGACACGACCTGCTAAGTCAAAGCGTGAGCCGTGACAAGGACAGAAGAATCCACCTTTCCAATCCGCGCCTAAATCGTGGGCATCATCGGCTTTAACATAATTAGGAGAGCAGCCCAAATGGGTGCAAATCCCCACAACCACTAAATATTCAGGCTTCAGTGCGCGATTCACCCCTTTCACATATTCGGGTTGTTGACTGGTCACTTCTGAATTAGGGTCACGTAATTTATCGCTTAATTTGGTTAAATCGTCTAAATTTTGCTTAGTCCGTCTAACAACCCAAACAGGCTTACCGCGCCATTCGACTGTTAAACGTTGCCCTGGTTCAAGTTTACTAATATCAACTTCAACAGGGGCACCGGCGGCTTGCGCTTTTGCACTGGGTTGCCAATAGGCTAGAAACGGTACTGCCGCAAAGACGGTACCGACTCCTCCGACAACCGTGGTCGCAGCAGTCAAAAACCGACGGCGACTTTTGTTTACGCCTTCTGTACTCATCTACTGATAGTCTCCGCTAAAGGGGGGTGAATGAAAATTAAAATCTAAACTTTGTATTATACAGTAAGCGCGTGGGCAACACCTAGCTTGATGGTTAAAATACCAGGGCAAGCGCATATAAAATTATGGAGTAGATGCGTTAAAATACAAAAATACTATATTTCAGTAAAGGAAGAAAAAATGTTGTCAAGTATAGAAGAACACTTCAGAGCAATAGAAGAC
>JBDKHS010000133.1:0-3904 GCA_039797505.1 Pseudomonadota bacterium
ATAGGCAATGGATAAATGGGCTAAACAGCCATCAATCCACAGAATAGAACTGTCATGAATCTGATACCAAGTTTCTCGCACAGGATCATATAATTCCCAACTCATGGTTTCTGTAGAAAATTTTCCTTCCGCATTTAGTAGACAGGGATTGTGACAAAAATCACAGGGATGATCTTGGGGTTGCAAGTTACCCCAAAAAATTTCCCAGCAATGCTTCCCAATGACATTGCCATATAAATTTTGAGTGTGGTTATTGATATAACGAATTTCATAGGTTTCAAAATCAGAAACATAGACTAACGCATCCAAACCATCAAACACCGCAAGTAAACGTTGATGCGCTTCTTGGGTGGCGAGTTCTGCTTTGCGCAATTGACTAATATCACGAATTGTTGCAATGGAATGCACGATGTGCTGATCGGTATGCGGTAAGGCTTGCATGATCACTTCAACGGGAATCAGTGCGCCCGCCTGAGTTTTATGCACCGTGGTGAAGCTAAGCGCCTCTTTTTCACCCGTGCGCAAAGGACGCAACATTGCCCGAAATTGGGCTTCGGTAAACTCAGGCTTAATTAACAAAGGGGTCATTTTTAATAATTGTTCACGACTATAACCCGTTTGTTTGACTGCGCCCTCATTGACATAGACAAAATTTAAGCTCTCTAATTCAATGATAAAAATACCATCGACAAGAATTTCTAAGGAATCTTTAAATTGTGACTCAATCGGGGACAAGGCGGGGAGTTTATAGTTTTCAATCTCGATGGCTAATAAACACAGCTGTTCATCCTCCAGCACACTGATTTCCCACAACCACCCACGATAGTTTTGAGCTGCATCTTGATAACGATTTTCAAAACGTTGCGGGGTTCGGGTGGCGCGGGCTTGTTGCAAAGCCGCTTGGGTGTGAGCAAGGTCTTCAGGATGCACTGCACTGAGATAATATCGTTGGGCAAGCGTATCCTCTGCCAGCATCAAACGTTGCGCAAAAACAGGAGTCCAAGTTTGAAAAGCCCCTTCAGCATTTAACAAAGCAATCGGAAGGGTTGGATAAGGCAAAGGGTTCATGAGGTTTAGCACCAACTAATAGCGTCTATAATTGTTAGATTCATTTAATATCGTGTGAGGCTCATATTTTATCTTTAAATTCAACAAAAAATAGTTTTATTCTGCTTTATTTAAGCAAGGTTATGCATTAATTATGCTATCTTTTAGCTCACCCTAGAACAGGACTGGTAAGATAAGCTTTTGTATCTATAGGTAAATTATAAGATTTCTATAAAATTAGCTAGGTTCAATGAAAGCATGATGCTATTATTTATGAAACGCCTTGTTTTTGTTGTGTAAATGACTACAGTATTCGTCCTTATCTTTTGCTGACTGCGTGTTTTCCTATGTCCCTTAAAATTGCAAACTGCCAACAGTGTATTTACCAACATGATCGCCTTGTCGCGGGAAGATGTCGTCCGGGAGATTGTTGCGTTCAGGTGGAAAGTGGTCGCCAAATCGATCGCTTCTTCCGCAGTAATCCCGAGCTTGCGCCTGAATATCGGCAGCACAGTTTTTGGGAAATGCGGGCGATTGTGGCGCGTTATTTACCACAATCACAACTCATTGAATTGATGAGTGATACTGATGAAACCGTGCGCCGCGCGGTGGCGTATCGTTTGCCCAAAGAATTCCTGCCGCAAATGATGCACGATGAAGATCGCGAAGTGCGCATCACCGTGGCGGATCGTTTAGAGCCCCATTTATTGGAAAGTCTCGCGCTTGATCCCGATTACATGGTGCGCAGCTATGTCGCAAAACGGATGCCTGAGGGACGTTTGTTTCGTATGATTTTGGATGCGGATCGCCAAGTGCGTAAAATCGTGGCCCAACGCCTACCCCAAGTGAGTTTGGCATTGATGGCGAATGATGCGGAATCTGAAGTGCGACGCATGGTGGCAGAGCGTATGGATGAAGAGACTGCCATCATGATGTTAGATGACACCGATTGGATGGTTCGTTTCATCGCAGTACAAATTGTACCGTTAGACGCTTTGCCCAGAATGCTAGAAGATGAAGAGCCTGACATTGTAGAATTAGTGAAGGCACGTTTAGCGGCCGCCACTCAAAGTTCAAACTCCTAAAACTTAGGCGGTGATTGCGGTGGTCACGGCTAAAGGATCACTGCCAAACCAATAGGCGAGTTCTTTATTTAAAAAAACTTCGGCAGGCATATATTGTGAGCCATCGCTGGAAAAACTCAGTCCGACCATGCCGTTCATGATATTTAAAGACCCTGAACGCAGGTATAAAGTTTCATCCGCAAGGCGTAAAGTGCGAAAACGTTCCAACACTTGGCGCACTTGTTTCAGGCTTAAAGTCGATTTTTCGGAATACGCACAGCGCGGGTAAGCGAGATACATATCAGGATCAAGCAATTGGTCTACGCTGTATAAGCGGTATTGATACGGATCATCGCGTTGCCATAACATCGCTTGCGCACTGGCATAATGCAAGGTGCAGTGAAACACGCCATTTTCTTGAATCAGTTTGTATAACACTTCCAGCACAGTGTTTAATTGCTGATCTAAGGCACTGTGGGTGCGTTGTTGGGCAGTGTGACGTTGGGGTTGTTCATGTTGCCACAAGGGGACTTGTGCTTTGGAAGGACTGATAGACAAAGGCAGATGGCGAATGTCGAAATCGGCAACAATAAAGCCTAAGAAATGCTGATCATCCATCACAGGCTGCACCGCGCTCACGCAAGGGCGACCGCTCACTTGGCTGATGTACACTGACGATAACATAAAATGCCGTTTTGGATACAAGCTGACTGAGTAAGGGCGACGCGATAAATCTTGACCGCGAAAAGTTAAATCAATCCCCGCAGCTCCCACATTAGCACTGACTTGTTTACCAAATTTATCAATAGCATACAGCAAATGACAGTGTGGAATACTGGCAAATTGCTGAGAAAGCAATTGATCGACTTCTTCAGGTTTTGACCATACTGCAATACTTTGTTTTGCCAACTTCAACATCACGGGTTCAAACAAAGCGGTCAACACTTTGCGTTGTTCCCCAATGGTTTGTTTAATCCACATCGCAAATCCTCCATCGAATAGTTAAATATTTACGAATACACTTTACGGGGTTTTAATGACAGCGAAGTGACAATGAGATGACGGTTACATGAACTTAAGTATAGGCGTTAGCGTGACCTTGTCAGCAGATCATTATAACCTGTTTATGTACACTTTGCCTGAGAGGACTGTGGAAGCACAGGGCAAAAGGGAATCGTCCACGCTCAGCCTTGAAAGAATATGTTTTAAAACCGCTGATTGCTTCAGAGAAAATGTCTTCCCCCTCCAATGAACATTGATTAGATGCACTTGCCCTCTATTTAAATACCATTTGTCGACAAAATAACTCACGTATACCCCGAAAAAATCCGAGTTTATCAGTATCACCTTGCATCTTAGCCATTTATCTTTTAGGGTGTGTCAGCATATTTTAAATGCTTTCGTTATTTTTTATGTATATAACGACACCCTCAAATATACAGACACAGTATATTTACAGTAGCACCTACTTCCCACCCTGCTCCTTTCATGGGCGCAGTACCCATTTACAAAAAGAGACTGTTATTGATGATGGACACCCTGCTTGGTGGATTGGCAATCCCAAATAACCGCATCCTATTTTTACATGTTGCCTTGAAAGAGTTAAAGCTTATTACCCAAAAAAGCTACTCAGAATTAACACGCGAAATTTTAAGCAGTTTATCGCAGCTTTATCATCCCAAAACTATCCTTGTTCCGAGCTACACTTTCCGTTCTTTTATCCTCAGCGGTGTCTTTCACCGCCATTTTTCTCATTCTGAAGTGGGACGCTTTTCCGAAGAAGTTCGCTTACA
>JBDKHS010000134.1:0-3365 GCA_039797505.1 Pseudomonadota bacterium
CTAAAGGGGGCTAAACACAAAAATTAAAGCGGTTTTAAGTCCCCTTTAGGGGATTTAGGGGCTGGTTTTAATCTTTAAGGGGGTTCGGGCGCAGTGAAACCTATTTGATGACAGACCCTAAGCCAATTTGAGTTAAAAACGCCTGTACGCTGTATTTCACACTGAATTCTTCAGCGGCGCGTGATAAACCCAAGGCAAAACTTTGGGGCGCAATGCGTAAGGCTTGTTGAATGGCGTGCGTAAAAGCGGGCACAGACACGTTACTTGCCACCATGCCGACTTGATACTCATCAATCAAGCGCGGTAAATCACCGACCGGCATGCTGATAACAGGGGCTTGGCATTTCATTGCATCGGAAAAAATCACGGGAATACTTTCAATGCGTGAAGGAATCAGCACATAATCAGCCCATTGCAATAATTGTGTGGCTGCCTGTTTGTTTAAAAAACCTTGAATACTGATAGGACGTTGTTGCGCTTGTAAAACTTCACAGGCTTGTTGAACCTTACGCGCCAAACCGCCCCCGCCTGCAATTCTGACCTCTTCAATATAATTCCAATCTTCATCATTCAGACTTTGCAAACAGTCTAGTAATAAATCAATGCCTTTATTGGTATGCCATCGCCCCAAAAATGCCAATTTATAGGGGGCTTGCGCACTTAATATTTTATGTTCAGTAATATTTAATTGGCGAGTGCTGGGTAAAAATTCACAGGGGCGCAAACTCAGTTCTTCAACCGCTTGTTTTAATAAATAACCATCCGCAAAATTACCCTGACTATGCCGTAACACCCTTTGTAAAATAGTTTTCACCACGGGAATTTTACTTAAACTCCAAATATCGCTTCCCAAAGCCCAAGTAGAATAATTGATGTGATGTCGCGCCCCAACGCTTTTCGCCCAATAACCTGAAGGCAAAGCCCATAATGCAAAAATATGGTCGAGTTGATGCTGTTGTGCAAGATTTTCCAAGGTGTGCGCCCCTGCTTGCAAGGTGTGCATAATGGGTAACCAATGCAAAGGGTTATAAGCTTTTAACGTGGACAGCGGTAAATGTGAAACCGCAAAGCGATGAATGCTTAATTGCGGACTCAGCTCAATGACGCTAGTTTGTAAACTGGGTGCGATCACACTGACTTTGACATACTGCGATAACACACTGGCGAAATCTGCCACAAAAGAACCTGCAGCCTCGCTTCCATCTTCAGAGCTTGGATAAGAGGTGGTAACTAAGGCGATATGATTCATAAGCTTAAAATCCAAAAGAGCCTATTATTGACCAAGCGCGTGCTGGTAAACATGGCGGGGTAGCGCGGGAATGTTTGTGTTGGTTGAATGCGATTTGAGTTTCAGAAGAAAACAGCACACTTGTAGCGTGCGAGTACAAGCGCGTAATTGAGGATGTTTTCAGCAGTTTAATGTTTGCAATCATATCATATAATTGTCACTGTTCGTAGTAATCCCTGGCTTTACTAGGTGTGTTCGTTTTACAAAACTTAGGAATATCAAATAGATTTGATTCGTTCTTAAAGCCAGGGTGTCATAGTACAAGCAATAATTCAGCCAACTGAGGAATTTTTTATGAGCGATAAAGTCGCAATTGTAACGGGTGCAAATCGGGGCTTAGGTTTGGAAGCGGTGCAGCAACTTGCCCAACGGGGAATGACCACTATTTTGACTTGCAGAGATGCTGCAAAAGGCGAAGCCGCTGCGCAAAATTTACAGCAGCAAGCTTTACCCGTGGTGTTTCATCAACTTGATATTACACAAGAAGGTAGTGTTAAAACCTTGCAGCAGTGGGTTCAACAACAATACGGACGTGTTGATATTTTAATCAATAATGCGGGTATTTTCCCAGACACTTCAGACCCCAATGAGTTTATTAGTGCTTTTGATGTCAGTGTTGAGGTATTGCGTTTGGGGATGGAAACCAATTTATATGGGGCATTTCGGATGTGTCAGACTTTCATCCCGATGATGCAAGCGCGTAATTATGGGCGCGTTGTGAATGTTTCCAGTGGAATGGGGCAGTTTGAAGGCATGAATGGTGGTTATCCTGCGTATCGTACTTCTAAAACCGCTTTGAATACGCTGACTTGCTTGTTTGCAGATGAATTGAAAGGCAGTAATGTATTAATTAATTCGATGTGTCCGGGCTGGGTGCGCACCGATATGGGAGGGGCAAATGCGGATCGGGATGTGAGTGAAGGTGTAGATACCATGATTTGGCTGGCAACCCTCAGTGATGGCAATAAATCAGGGGGCTTTTTCCGCGACCGCAAGCAAATTGCGTGGTAAGTTTTTAATGGCAGAAAGTTTATATCGTTCCAACGTTCTCGCGTTGGAATGAGACAAAAAACGCTAAAACCGTTGCTGCGGGCACGCAGTCAGGTGCTTATAAAAAAAGCCTGCCTATTCACTTGAAAGAGACGGGCTTTAAGCAAGCCTTAATTTTATTTCAGTATATTTGCGCATATTGGGAGTTGTGGGGTGTGAAATATGAAGTCTGTTTTCAAATCCCCCTTTGAGATACTAGCGTTCTACCGATTTCAATCACACAATTCCTAATCATTATTTTTTACGCTGTGTAATTTGAACGACCCATTTTCTAGCCTACTTTCTAAACTGCCCTTTTTCAAATTCAACTGCGTAATCTCTGCGTTTTACAATTCATTATATTGAGAATAAATATGTCTATCTTACGTTATACAAAAGTTGCGATTATTTTACATTGGATTATTGCCGCACTCATTTTAGGACTTTTAGCAACAGGCTGGTATTCGGAAGTTTTACCTAAAGGTGATGCGCGTACTAGCATTGTGATGCTACATAAATCTGTGGGTTTGTTAGTTTTCGGTTTTATTATGCTACGTATTTTTTGGCGTTTATCTCATAAACCCCCTGCTTTACCAGAAAGTCTGCCCGCATGGCAGCGCACTGTTGCAGGCATCTTGCATTTTGCCTTATACCTTTTAATGTTCATTCAACCTGTAAGCGGTTATTTATCTTCATTATTGGGGGCAAAACCTGTGACATTTTTCGGAATTGTGATTCCGCAATGGGTTGAAAAAAATGATGCAATTCGCCCATTCTTCCACGACACCCATGAAATTGCAGGGATTATTTTTACCGCTTTGGTGGTGATTCATATTGCAGCGGCTATTAAACATCAACTTGCTAAAGATGGCATTGCCCAACGAATGTTATTAGCATCTCGTTAAGGGATAATTAGCCCCTCAATCTCTAAATTGAAAAAGCCCCGAGGTTGCAAAACCTCGGGGCTTTTCATTTGAGTAATCATCAATAATTTGGTCTATCGGTTATAGCCGACATCAGGATTTTTAGCGTTGAGTGATTTTATGAA
>JBDKHS010000135.1:0-5685 GCA_039797505.1 Pseudomonadota bacterium
GTAGGGTGGAATAGCGTAGCGTATTCCACCAAGAAAGGTGATAACGCTAGGCATGACGCAGTTGAATCGATAAGAGCTTCATTGTACGGCAGAAGCTTGTAAAATCCTTGCCGCTGGAGCGTTGGAACGAGACAACTATCACGCTTCAGGGTGGAATACGCTACGCTATTCCACCCTACTACAAATATTCCTTATTCCGAACTCACGTTATTTAGCATTACTAGATAGTTACAGGACTGGCAATCTTTCAAGGATAGCCAGTGCTAAAATTGCGATCCAAAAACTTTTCAATACTGATTAACCGAGCACCCCGCATGTCGAATACTCCTTGTGAACTGTGCCAAACCACGGGCGGCGTGCTGCTGTGGGAAGATGATTTTTTAAGAATTATTCGGGTAGAATCCACAGAATATGTGGGATTTTGCCGCGTCATTTTAAAACAGCATGTGGCAGAGATGACGGATTTAACAGTCTCCGAACGCACACGACTGATGAATGCAGTTTATGCAGTAGAAACTGTGTTAAGAGCGATTTACCAGCCCACTAAAATCAATCTCGCAAGTCTCGGCAATGTCGTGCCCCATTTGCATTGGCATCTCATCCCGCGTTTTGCAGACGACCCCCATTTTCCCAATCCAATTTGGGGCGAAGTGTTACGTCCCACAACACTGCGTCCTGCTGTGCCCGATGCAGAATTAAAGCAACACCTCGCCTTGCAATTAGCCGCCGTATCGCCACATTCATAAGCACGATATTTGAATAATGAGCGCCCTTGACAATTGTTGCACTGCAAAAATTAGCAGGTGAAATTCTAATTCAAGCGGACTATAATGATTTTCATTCCCAATTAAATCGTCTGTATCCTTTAATGCTCCTGAGCTTTAGCATTTGACCGACTCCCTTTAAATTCATAAAGTTTACTGTGGTCATGCTATTCAAAAAAGCCTCAGTGGTTGCGACTTTACGAGGAGTTTCCTGAACATGCAAAAATATCATCATGCCCTATTCGCCTTAGCTGTGGTGAGCTTGGCAGCTTGCAGCACCACTGAAGAAAAAGCCGAAACCAAGACCGTCACGCCCACTTTATACAACAACGCCAATGCTCAAACCCGTCCCATCGGCAGCACTTCAGGCAGCGATGCCAGCGCGCTGAAGGGAAAAATGGGCGTACCCAGTGAACGCATCGTGCGCTTTGAATTTGATAAAAGTGAGGTGCGTAGCGAAGATCGCAGCGTGGTCGAAAACAATGCCAAATATTTAACGGGCGGTAATAACACCAGCGTGCGTTTAGAAGGTCATGCGGATGAACGCGGTTCTCGCGAATATAATCGGGCTTTGAGTGAACGCCGTGCGGATTCGGTTAAACGCGCTTTAAATATGCTCGGTGTGCCTGAACAACAAATCAGCACGCTCAGCTATGGCGAAGAACGCCCACTTGATATGGGGCATGATGAAGCCGCTTGGCAACAAAATCGCCGCGTTGAAATCGTTTATCCTTAAGCCCAGTAGGAGCTGATAATGCGTTCTCTTCCTCTCGTTCTGTGTCTGAGTGCGTTAATCGGCAATGTCGCCGCCGCCGATCTTGATCCTGAAATGGTCGAGGCGCGGCTGTTGCGCTTGGAACGCTTAACCAATGCTCAAAATTTATTAGAGCAAGAAGCACAACGCACCCAATTGCAACGGGATATTCAAGCCCTGCGCGGCGAATCTGAAGTGTTAAATCATAAGATTGAGCAGCTTAAAAAACAGATTCAAGATAATTATCTCGATGTCGATCAACGCTTGCGGCAAACGCAAACCCAGGTGAATAGCTTATCTGTTGCGCCGCCATCGCCTGCGGCAACTGTTGCGCCTCAAAACACCCTGACTTTAGGCAATGTGCCCACGCCGCCCCCAACAACTTTGGAGGCAGCTGCCGCGCCTGCGAATAATCTTTCTGAAGAGCAAAGTTATCAACAAGCGTTTAAAGCGGTGCAAGAGGGACGTTATGAACAGGCAAGTGCAGCATTAGAACAGTATTTACAAGCTTTTCCCAAGGGCAGCCACAGCGACAATGCGCAATATTGGCTGGGTGAAGCTTATTACGCACAGAAAAAATATAATCCTGCGTTGGCGAGTTTCAATACTTTGCTGGATAAGTATCCCGACAGTGGCAAACGTCCCTCGGCGTTGTTGAAAATGGGTTATGTGTATTATGAAATGAAGGATAAAGCGGCCGCCCGTGCTATTTGGGAACGGGTGCGTTCGGAATATCCAAATACGGCGACCGCACGTTTGGCGGGAGAACGTTTGCAAAAAATTCGCGGTGAAGGACAATAAGTGCGTAAAAAAGCAGTGGTTTTAGTTTCGGGCGGACTGGATTCTGCCACCACTTTGGCAGTTGCCATTGCACAGGGTTATCAGTGTTATGCCCTGAGTTTTGATTATGGACAACGCCACAACGCAGAACTTGAAGCGGCACGGCGGGTGACGGCAAGCATGGCGGTGGTTGAACACAAGTTTATTCACTTAAATTTAGACAGTATTGGCGGTTCTGCCTTAACCGACAGCAAGATTGCTGTGCCTGTGGACGGGGTTTCAGGACAGATTCCCGTCACTTATGTGCCTGCACGCAATACCGTGTTTTTATCTTTGGCTTTGGGTTGGGCGGAAGTATTGGATGCGCATGCGATTTTCATCGGGGTGAATGCGGTGGATTATTCAGGTTATCCTGATTGTCGTCCCGCATTTATTGCGACTTTTGAAAAGCTTGCGAATCTCGCTACTAAGTTGGGTGTGGAAGGGCAAGGCTTTCGGATTTATACTCCTTTGATTCATTTGACCAAGGCGCAAATTATCCGCGAAGGGGTCAGTTTGGGGGTGAATTATTCACAAACCGTTTCTTGCTATCAAGCCACGCCTGAAGGTTTTGCCTGTGGCAAATGTGATGCTTGCCGTCTGCGGGCGGTGGGTTTTGCGGCAGCAAATGTGTCTGATCCGACGCGTTATGTGAATCCGCCTGTGTTTTAAAGATTTGGTAGTGCTACATAAGCAATGATTTGTTGTAATGGTTAATGAAATAAATGATAGCTCCGATGTGATTTTCTAACTTCTTGGAGAAAGATACAGTTTTCCTCACTAAACGACTCACGCGCTGTCTTAACGTATTGTTAAATCGCTCAATATGGTTAGTAAGCCCTGTCTCTTTCCCGACAGCTTTATGTCGTTTACTGGGAAACACTTTCTTGTAAGCTTCCCAGAAATCGATGTAACAAACTGCACATTGACGATACACTGCGGGGAGTGAATCCCTATCTAAAGCTAACCATATTCACACTTTCTCTTTAGCGTTTCCTACGAATCACC
This sequence comes from Pseudomonadota bacterium, assembly GCA_039797505.1. Classification (GTDB taxonomy): domain Bacteria; phylum Pseudomonadota; class Gammaproteobacteria; order Beggiatoales; family Beggiatoaceae; genus JAQTYU01. The sequence continues at coordinate 3,346 of JBDKHS010000135.1, forward strand.
ATATTTCATCGCATTCTAAACACAACTGTCCTTTTACAGGCTGTGGTTCTAAGCATTGTTTCGCGTAAAAATGACACTGGCTATGCCGCTTAGGGGTAACTTTTCTTTTAACAATTTATCTATCTGCGCCCATGTTTCTTGGCTTAGGTATTTTTTGATAGGATGTTCTACGAAACGTCGCCCACATTCATGACATTTGTAATTTTGCGTGCCTGAACGGGTTTTTCCATGATAATGACCAGTTTTCTTATTTTAATATCACTGCCTCTTTAGGACTATCGATATTTTTATCAGCTTGACACACTTATTTAGATGACGCGCCCTACCGAAAATTTGACACTAGCGTAAATTATCCAACAATCTGATCTATTCAAAATTTATGAACCACTTGGTGAAAAAACACATTACTTTAATTATTACAAATAAAATTAAATACTTATTTTGTATTTAAGTTCAAAAAGCAGGTTGGCATAGCAATTGCGATATAGAAGACAGCTACCTCTCAAGTTTCTCCTACCAACTTGATGTGGTTAGGTATCCTAGGTGTTGGTCGCGTCTAGGATACCGCTATTATCTCTCCTTTCGATATAAAATTCCCCTGTTTTCACAACAAATCTAGCGGATCAATATCCAGCGAAAATCTAACTTTTTGCGCGTTTGCCAATTTACGTAATTCTGGCATCACCGTCCGTAAACCCTGATGTAATGCGTCACGGCGCACACTTTGTAATAGTAATTGCGCTCGGTAAAAATGCGCCCGTTTTTCCATTGGCGCACGCACTGGTCCCCATAACTCAATGTCTGAAAAAATATTTAATTCCGTTTTCGCCGCCTGCAACACAGCGACCGCTTTTTCAAAATTTTCCGCCTCCGTACGCAACAACGCCAAATACCCATAAGGTGGCAAATTCGCCTCACGCCGTTCTTGCAAGGCAATTTCAGCAAACGCGGGATAACCTTGTTGTAATAAATGTTGAAACAGCGCGTGTTCAGGATGATAAGTTTGCAAAATCACCTCGCCCGCCACCGCCTCACGCCCCGCCCGCCCCGAAACCTGCACCAGCATTTGTGCAAGATGTTCACTGCCACGAAAATCCACGTTAAACAGCCCACCATCGCAATTCAACACCCCGACTAAAGTCACTTGGGGAAAATGATGCCCTTTCGCCAGCATTTGTGTGCCGATTAAAATATCTGCTTCGCCTGCATGAATTTGCTCGATAAAGCCCTGCATTTTTTGTTTTTGACGGGTACTGTCGCTGTCAATGCGTAAAATACGTGATTCTGGAAATAAAACCTGTAAATCTTCTTCGATGCGTTCCGTGCCACGTCCCAAAAAATGCAGCTCAGTGTGTTGGCATTCAGGACAGACAATGTCTAATTTTCTCACTACGCCACAATGATGACATTCCAAACGCGCAGGCTGGGCGTGATAGGTTAAATTCGCGCTACAAGCCAGACAATGCGCCACCCATCCACAATGATAACAAGTCAAAGTCGGGGCATAACCACGCCGATTCATAAATAATAAAACTTGTTGTTTTTCAGCTAAACGCTGTTTAATCGCTTGAAATAACGTTTTTGATAATAATTGTCGTGGCTGTTGGCGCATGTCTACAATTTTCACGCTGGGGTGTGCGGCACTGCCAGCGCGTTCTGGCAAACTTAAATGAGTGTAACGTCCCTGCTGTGCGTTATAAAGTGTTTCTAAACAAGGGGTTGCACTGCCTAAAATGATAGGGATATTAGCACGCTGCGCCCGCACCATTGCCACATCGCGGGCAGAATAACGCAAGCTATCTTGTTGTTTATAGGATAAATCATGCTCTTCATCGACCACAATCACGCCTAAATTGGCGAAGCTTGTCCACACCGCAGAACGCGTGCCGATAACAATTTGCGCCGCACCCGATTGCGCTGCCCGCCAAGCTTGCAGGCGTAAGGGCGCGGAAATTTGCGAGTGTAAAACTGCAATATTCACGGGAAAACGTTGGCGAAAACGCTGCAACATTTGCGGGGTTAAATTGATTTCTGGCACTAAAACCAAGGCTTGACGCTGTTGTGCCAACACTTCGGCGATGACTTGTAAATAGACTTCGGTTTTGCCGCTGCCCGTGACTCCGTCGAGCACGCAGGGGAAAAATTTGTCTAACGAATTAATGATTTTGGTGACGGCGGCGAGTTGGTCGGGATTGAGTTCGGGCGGGGTGTCTTGAGGAAAAGTTTCGAGCGATTCTTTGCGTTCTCGAACTTCTTCAATTAACCAGCCCGCGCCGACGAGTTTCGACAAGTTTGAAGCGGTGTTGGGAATTTGTTGCAAAATCGCTTCACGGCTTAAAG
>JBDKHS010000136.1:0-4525 GCA_039797505.1 Pseudomonadota bacterium
AGAGTTGTTTCGACTTTTTGGATAATCTCAATGATTATGCAAGTGGGTTGCGTACTTTATTGGTCGATAACTTCAACATTATTGTTCCTCCTCTCCCGAAATCTTAAATCAACCGAGTATACAAGCTTGGCAACCATCCAAAGGACAAGATTATGATGATGAACGATTTTATCGTGGGCTGTGGCTATGTCGGAAAACGTTTAGCGCAACACTGTTTAGAGATGGGTCATCAGGTTTATGCTTTAAGCCGTTCTGACAGCAGTACGCAAAAGCTCTCCGCTTTGGGCATAACAGCTTTGCACGGCAATTTGGCTGAACCCGAAACTTTACCTCTATTCACCCATTTACCTTATACGTTATTTTATTTCGCCCCGCCGCCTTTGTATGGCACTCATGACGTGCATTTAAATAATTTCTTAGACACGCTGGATGCACCGTATTTGCCGCAAAAAATCATTTTAATCAGCACCACAGGGGTTTATGGCGATTGCCAAGGGGCGTGGGTGGATGAAACGCAAAGCTTAAGTCCACAAACTGACCGCGCCCGCCGTCGTGCTCATGCAGAACATATTGCACAAACTTGGGCAGATAAACATCAAATTCCTTTGGTTATTCTGCGGGTTGCAGGCATTTACGGGGCTGATCAATTGCCGCTACAACGTTTACAACAAGGTTTTTCTGTCTTAGCAGAGGCAATTTCGCCCTTCAGTAACCGTGTGCATGTGGTTGATTTGGTAAGAGTCTGTCTTGCAGCCGCTGAAAAAGATGTGACGGGCATTTTCAATGTCAGCGATGGCAACCCCACCACCATGAGCGATTATTTTAACCAAGTGGCGAGAATGTTTAATTTACCCTTGCCGCCTGTGATTGACCGCATGACCGCCCATTTGCAATTCAGTGCGGAGATGCTGTCTTATCTGGGCGAATCGCGACGCATTGATAATCGCAAAATGCGGGAACAGTTGGGCATTGAACCAATGTATCCCGATTTAGTGACAGGATTATTGCAGTGTCAGGAACGGCTGCAAAAGTAGGCAGTGCGAATCAGTGCTAATTAACCTGAGTTCGGGATAAAAATTTAGCAGTCGTAGGGTGGAATAGCGTAGCGTATTCCACCAATAAACGTGATAACGCTAGGCATGACGCAGTTGAATCGATAAGAGCTTCATTGTACGGCAGAAGCTTGTAAAATCCTCGCCGCTGGATCGACGAGATAGGCATTCCAACACTGGAGCGTTGGAACGAGACAACTATCACGCTTCATGGTGGAATACGCTACGCTATTCCACCCTACTACAAATATTTCTTATCCAGAACTCAGGTTAATTATCTGAATCAGTGCCATTGTGGAGATTATTGCATTGCCCAAATACAAAACCCACCAAGTGAAATGCACCTGATGGGTTTTATTATGAAAAGCTAAAATTTTATAAAAACTGAAATGAGCAAAAATTTAAGGCTTACGGAATTGCAGAATGCCCCAAGATAAATAGCCATTGTTGCCGCCATCAACCCAGTGTTGCAGCCCAACGCGCATTTTATCGATGTAGTCTTGATCGCAAATTTCCAACATCTCGCCATAATTGGCTTCAATTTCTTCCAACACGCGCCGATAGTGTTCCACTAAATTCGGGGTTAAATCCAACACTTGCACCGTTTCAAAACCCACTTTTTCCGCCGTGGCTTGGTAGTATTCCATCGAAGCCATCGAATCTAACATAATGCGGTCTAAAATCGGTTTTAATGCCCCTTCGGGACAGTTTTCAGTTTGCATCAAATCCACAAAAATAAACTCGCCACCCGATTTGAGCACACGAAACGCTTCTTTTAACACACTTTCCTTGTCGCCACTGTGCAACAAAGCATCTTGTGAAGACACAATGTCATATTGCGCATCCGCAAACGGCATTTCTTCAAAATTGCCATCGATGACTTTGACTTTGTGCTCTAAAGCTTGTTCGCGATTGAAAGCACGATTGCGGTCGTTATGTACTTCACTCAAGTTTAAACAATCCACGGTGCAGCCAAAAGTCCGCGCCAAATACCGCGCACTGCCACCATAACCTGAACCAATTTCTAACACCTTGCTGTCAGCATTCAGCTTTAAACAACTAACAATTTTTTCAATGGTGCGTTGGCTTGCCACCGCAATAGACTCACCGGGTTTTTCATAAATCCCCACGTGAATAAATTCGCCACCCCACACTTTGAAGTAGAAATTATCGGCATTCTTGCTGTTGTAATAACTACGGGCTGTTTGTACCGTAGAGGAATATACGCTCATCATGCTTCAGTCCTTAAATTAAACGCTTAGATGAAAAATGAACTTTCTAAATCAGAAATTTTTTTATCATCAGTCGATTGTATTACTATAAAATAAGAATACAGCTTACTGAACTATTTTGTCCAGAACTCGTTATTTTTTCAAACCAAAGAAGTGTTGAATTTGATTGCGAATCCGTTCTCGCAAGGTATCTTCTTCCTCTTTACGTTGTGCAGCATCTTTCAATTGTTGCACTAAACTTAGCTTAGAACTGGTTCTTAAGCGGCGTTGTGTTAAGACTTTACTAAATAGTTCAGAAATTGCAGGTTGTTTCGCCATGACGGGCGCAATATCAGCTTTTGTAATTTCAAATAATACCGTTTCAGTCATGGAAACCACGGTTGCAGTCCGATCCGCGCCTGTCAACAATGCCATTTCGCCAAAGAAATTCCCCGAACCCAAACGCGCCACTTCAGTCGTTTCACTGATCGCCGCGCTGCCTTTCACATTAACCCGCACACTGACCACGCCTTCAACCACGATAAATAAAGAATTTCCCTCGTCACCTTGATGCACAATGGTGTCGCCTGCGGCATAGGTTTTGCGGCGCATGCGTTGGCTGAGATACAGTTTTGCAACTTCTGACAGCGGTCTGAAAATTTCGACTTCATGTAATAAAGTCAATGGCTTAGCCGCATCATCACCACGTTCTTTCACGCCACGAAACATGTGTACTTCTTGACGTTGAATAGCAGGTTTAATCCCTGCACGATTCAAATGTAGCCAGATGCGTGTCCAGACATCTTCTAAAATATAAAACTTGTTATCATAGTCATCAGTGCAAAACGCCACCCAATAACTCGCACCCCGTTCTTCAATGCCCGTGAAAATCGCTTGAGGGGCAGGATCACGACAAATTTTGTCCGCAGAAAGCACCGCATCGAGTAATAATTTTTTCACCCGTTCAGGCGAATGCGATTCATCAACGTGCACCGTCGGCCATAACCAATAAATATCATCAGGATAGCAGTAGTTCAGAATTTTCGACTCGGATGCCGCGCTGTTGGGAATGCTTAAAATACATTCATTGCGCAACTTAATCCGTGTGGTTCTCCAAGTAATATCGACCACTTTACCTTCTTCATTGTCGGCAATTTTGACCCAGTCCCCGACACGGAACGGACGCTCGATATTAATCGCAATCCCTGAGAAGATATTAGAAATATTAATCTGAATTGCCAAACCGATAATCATCGCCAGCACCCCAGAAGTCGCCAAAATACTGGTTAATTGCTGGTCAAACACGAAGGCAACCACCCCGACAGACCCCAAGAAATACAGCATAAATGCCAAGAACATGCGGATAATATTTGGAATAGTGCGCTTGGTTTTTTCTTCCAACGGAATCCACAAGAAACGCTCGGCGGCAATGCGCAACAGCCACGCGGGAATCATCCACCATAGAATTTGGAAGGTGGTCAATACCACTTCTAAATTATGGGTGCTCACTTGCTCATCAAGCAGCTTATCCACCACCACGATTTGCGTAGACAGCAGCAGCATAAAGGTGGTTAAGACTTGGAAAAACCAGATTAATTTACTATAGCCTTTGCAGCGCGGATGCTTGCTTGCCACCACCAGCACTAAACTGACAATCGCACTCAACACCAATGCCAAACTCATGAATTGATGTGGCACCAGTTTGCTCAGCGCAAATTCAGATTCTTTAATCAACACACCTGTATTGAAACGGGAATATTCAATTGCTCCGTCCAGTTTTTGAGCGTAGCGCGGATCACCGAAAGAGTCTTTTTTAGAAATATCTTGGAAAAACCAAGCTTGCTCAATGTTCCAATCAAAAGAAGGACTGAAAACTTGCGGACTTTGCAGTTTTCGCAGCACATAATCCCCATTATTCAAACCCATTCCGAGCACATCGGTCACATAAACCAAGTTGCTACGGGTTAATTCGCGGTGACGGAACATCATCCCGAGCACATGTTGTTTAAACGAATGGTGCGAGGGCAAAAAGTCCATTTTGAACTTGCCCTTAATCCGATACTGACGATAAGTAATATTATTAATCACTTGGTCAATCACGGGTGCTTCAATTTTTATCGGCTCTGCGGCATTGGTGAATTCTATGTCTTGCGGCTTAATTGCACCCTGATAGCGAAACCACAGGGTAAAATCAAGGGTGTAAATATACTTTTTGAAATCTAACTCGCTGATTTCATTGATTTCAACCCCTGTATAAACGAT
>JBDKHS010000137.1:0-8543 GCA_039797505.1 Pseudomonadota bacterium
TGAAAAGCACGGTGGATACTTCGCCCGGCACTTTGAATCTAGGGAAATATCAGATTCGTGACAGCCGCAATTATGGCGTGATTGATTTAACCACGATTTTGCAAAAGTCGAGCAATGTCGGAGCAAGTAAAATTGCGCTGTCGTTGAAACCTGAAGTGTTGTGGAATATGTTGACGAAAGTCGGTTTTGGGGCGATTACAGGTTGTGGTTTTCCGGGTGAAGCCGATGGCAGGTTGCCACACTTTTTAGACTGGCACACCGCTGAACATGCGACTTTATCTTTCGGTTATGGTTTGAACGTGACTGCTTTGCAATTGGCGCGGGCTTATGCAATTTTTGGCAATGAGGGACGTTTACCGCCTGTGCGTTTCACTTTGCCCAGTGCCAGTGAAACTTTTGCGCGAACTTTGGGCACGCAAGTGATTCAGCCCCAAACTGCCCAGCAAATTTTAAGCATGTTGGAAACCGTGGTGCAAAGCGGCGGCACGGGCACGAAAGCGATGTTAGAAGGTTTTAATGTCGCGGGGAAAACGGGCACGGTGCGTAAAAATAGCGGCGGGGTGTATAACGAAAATGAATATTTTGCCCTGTTTGCGGGGATTGCGCCTGCCTCACAGCCGCGTCTAGTGTTGGTGGTAATTATCGAAGAGCCAAATACGGGCGCGTATTATGGCGGTGAAGTTGCCGCGCCCGTGTTCGCCAAAATTATGCAGGAGTCTTTGCGTTTGTTGAATGTGCCGCCTGACGCGCCGTTTTAGGGTAGCTTGTCAGAATCAGGATTTGCAGGATTTAAAACAATTTTTTCGTTCCCACGCTATAGTCAATATGGGAAATTTAAGGACTGGCAGTGCTCGTAGCACTGCCAGTCCTCATTACGTTGGATTCAAAACCTTCTAGGTTTTAAAAACCTAGAAGGTCTCCGATTTAAACCGTGACGCTCTGGCGTGAAAATAAGATAAGCCCTTAAATAAACCTATATCCCCTAAAGAAAATGGTTAAAGTATGGACGGTTATCCTACTTTTAGCTTAAAAACTATGGTTCATTGATTGATGACACATCCTAGGTTTTTGAGTATGCTCTATGCAAATAGACTGAATTTTCATTCACTTTTAGGGAGTCATCGCGATGCAATACACTATTATTCCTGTCACCTCGTATCAACAAAACTGCACATTATTATGGTGTAAAACCACACATGAAGGCATGGTGGTTGACCCGGGCGGCGATATTCACCGCATCATTGCGGCAATTCAACAACATGAAGTGATTTTGAAAGGAATTTTATTAACCCACGGACATTTAGACCATGTCGGTGGCACGGTGGAATTGGCAAAACGTTATCATGTGCCTGTCATAGGACCGCATCAAGATGATGATTTTTGGTTAAAAGCTTTGCCCGATCAAAGTCGGGCCTTTGGTTTTGCACCGCATTCTGCGTTTAAACCTGAACGCTGGTTGGATGAAGGCGAGGTGGTGCGTTTTGGTAATATTGAATTGCAAGTGCGTCACACCCCAGGACACACGCCGGGACATGTGGTGTTTTTTGAGCCAAAAACGCGGCTGGCTTTGGTGGGCGATGTATTGTTTAGTGGTTCAATTGGGCGCACCGATTTTCCCAAAGGGGATCATGAAACTTTGATTCATTCGATTCAGTCGAAATTGTGGACGTTGGGTAATGATGTGGCATTCATTCCAGGGCATGGACCGATGTCCACTTTTGGTGAGGAACGTCGCACAAATCCCTTTGTGGCGGATCGTTAATTTCAATAAAAATAGGGCTGTGCTGAATAAGACAGTATTCACATAGAAGCTATTTGCTGTCCTAATCTTAAATTTATTAAACTGAGCCGATTGTAGGTGCTCATTTATTCGCACAACGCTCTCGAATTAAAATTCATGCGAATAAATTCGCACCGACCATTAGCTTTTTTGACAACATAAACTATTCAGTTTGAAGCTTAACTTCAGAATAGAACCGATTTGAAATCGGTTCTATCACGTTTTTGGGATTAAGGATGACAAAACTTGGGACGCAAGTCGAGGGACGGATTTGGATTAATCGTTCCATGAAAGATTTTGTGGGAGAAGGTCGCATAGAACTTCTTGAAAAAATTGATGAATTGGGTTCAATTGCTAAAGCTGCCAAAGCGATGAGGATGAGTTATAAAGCCGCGTGGGATGCTGTCGATACGATGAATAATGTATCACCGCATTTGTTGGTGACACGAGTGACGGGGGGAAAAGGGGGCGGTGGAACACAACTCACTGAATATGCTCGTAAACTAGTTGATCTATTCAGAAGTATTGAAAGGGAACATCAACACTTTTTGAAACGGCTTAATAAGCAAGTGGAAGATTTCGAGAACTTTTTTCAAATCATGAGGGGCATTCATATGCAAACCAGTGCGCGTAATCAATTTTTTGGTGTTATTCGTAGCATCAAGATGGGGGCGGTGAACAGTGAAGTTGAAATCGCGCTGAAGGGCAATGATAAACTGGTGGCAACGCTGACGGCGAATAGTTTGACCGAGTTGAATTTGGCAGAAGGTTCTGAAGTTTATGCCTTGATTAAAGCCCCTGAAATTTTCTTGTTGCGCCCCGATTGTGGGCTGCACATCAGTGCCCGCAACTGTCTGTTGGGCACAGTTCGTGAAATCCGACATGGTAAAGTCAATGCAGAGGTTACTTTGGAATTGGCAGGCGGCACGGTGTTAAAAGCCGTAATCACTCATGCAGCACTCATGGACTTGGGCATTCAAGTGGATGAAAGCTTATTAGCCGCTTTCAAAGCAAGCAGCATTATGTTGGCGGTGTCTGCTTAGGCTGTGTCATCAAATAAGTTTTAACATAGCGTGTTTAAAAATCTTTAAAGAAAGCCCCCAACTCCCTAAAGGGGGCTAAACCCAAAATATTTGTTGAGTGTTTAAAGTCCCCTTTAGGGGATTTAGGGGCTTCTTTAGCGGTTAATGCCTAATTGATGACACGCCCTAGCGTTATCACCTTTCTTGGTGGAATACGCTACGCTATTCCACCCTACGACTACTATGTTTTTAAATATTTTAAGCCTACGCTTTCACATACACGGTTTGCTGTAATAAACGAAAACGCTCAGTTAGTTGAAATAAATTTTCAGAATGCCCAATGAATAAATAGCCTTCGGGTTCAAGAATATCGGCAAAACGATCAAATAAAATAGATTGGGTATTTTTATCGAAATAAATCACGACGTTGCGACAAAAAATAATATCGAATGTGCCACGCATCGGCCAGGCATGAATTAAATTTAATTGTCGAAAACTGATAAGCTCTTGTAATTCTTTGGCAATATGTGCCTTGCCCGCTTGCCCACCGATGCCGCGCTTAACCCAACGGTGTAAACGCTCGGGGGATATGCCTTCTAATCTATCCCCGTCATAAACGCCCAGGCGTGCTTTTTCCAATACCGCAGAATCCAAATCGCTGGCTAAAATTTTTACGTCCCAATACGACGGCACCACTTCTTTCACCACCATCGCAATGGAATAGGCTTCTTCGCCACTCGCACAGCCCGCAGACCAAATACGCAAACGTTGCTGTTCCTGCTTGCGTTCTAATAATTCAGGGAGGATGGTTTTGCCCAAGACTTCAAAATGATGCGCTTCACGGAAAAATGCCGTTAAATTGGTGGTCACTGCATTGATGAAATTCACCAGTTCTTCGCCACCATTTTCAAGCAATATTTGATAATAACTGGAAAAACTATTTAAATTGAGGGCGCGTAAGCGTCTAGCAAGACGACTATACAGCATTTCTTGTTTATGGTCAGACAGATGAATGCCCGTGTGGTGGTTCACCAATTCACGCAGTAAATTAAAATCATGCTGGGTAAAAGTGAATTCGCGATTCAACATCGCTTTTTCAGGATAAATCATAGATTAATCGGTGGTAACTTTAATAATTGGGTGAGTCCTAAGGTTTGAGCCGCCGCACACAGCACCAAAGAAGGATTATTCCATTCAATTTGGCTGACGTGACTGACCGCAAGCAACAATTGTAAAGCAGCCGTATCCACATGTTCAACTGTCTCAGCGTCAATCAGCAGCTTATCAGCAATATGTTGTTGAATTTCTATTTGTAGCGCATGCAACTGTGCCAAAGTTAAAGTGGGTGGCAATTGTAGACTGTAAACCGATTGCGTCATCTGCGTAGCCTTTCGGGTGAAAACTAACCTGTGGCTTGCTACTTATTGGAAAATTAAGAGGGATTTAAACACACTGTTTAAATCCCTTATTTTTCAAAGCAGTCAGCCCGTAAACTCTAAAAATCTTTCCATTCATCATCATGGGCGACAGTCGATCCGCGCCGCGCCAGATGCAAATGTTGAAGCGGGGTTTCCACAGCCTTACGTAATCCGGGATGTGCCGCTGTGACCGATGGAATATGCGTATTATGGGGCGTGACCGTTTTTACAGGCGTGCTCGGATTGACTTTAAAGCCCTGTGATTCAGGCAACTTAAAGAAACTGATTTGTTGCTTCAAATTCTGTGCCTGATTACGCATCGAATCGCTGGCTGAGGTCGATTCTTCCACCAAGGCCGCATTTTGTTGCGTCACTTCATCGAGTTGTGCCACCACTTTATTAACTTGCTTAATTCCTGAAGACTGTTCTTGACTGGCGGCGGCAATTTCTGCAACGATGTCGCTGACTTTTTTCACTGCCATCATGATTTCATCCAAAGTTTCGCCCGACTGATTTGTCAAACGCGCCCCTTCCGACACTTTTTCACTGCTGTCTTTGATCAGTTCTTTAATTTCTTTCGCCGCCGCTGCACTGCGTTGTGCCAAATTGCGCACTTCCGAGGCAACCACCGCAAAACCACGTCCTTGCTCGCCCGCCCGCGCCGCTTCCACCGCTGCATTTAATGCCAGCAGATTGGTTTGGAAGGCAATTTCATCAATTACGCTGATAATATCTGCAATTTTACGGCTACTGCTGTTGATTTCATTCATTGCCAAAATCGCACTGCCCACCACTTGACTGCCTTGTTCGGCACGTTGTTTAGCCGTAGTCGCAAGTTGTGCAGCTTGCCGTGAATTGTCCGCATTTTGTTGCACGGTCGCAGTCATTTCTTCCATGCTGGCAGCGGTTTCTTCCAAAGAGGCGGCTTGTTCTTCCGTGCGTTGACTGAGGTAAACATTGCCCTGAGAAATTTCATCCGCGCCTTGGCTTACTGATTGCGCAGTTTGCTGAATGTTTTGCATCACTTCCGTGAGTTTCTTCACGGTCGCATTCACATCTTGCTTAAGACGATCCAGCGATCCTGCATAATCTTTTTCAATGGTTTGGGTTAAATCCCCCGTCGCCATCGCTGCCACCACGCGCATAATTTCTTCAATCATGCGTTGATTAAAATCTAAGGTTAAATTAATACTTTCGCTAACTGTACGGAAAAATCCCGCCTTATTATCTAATTCAATGCGTTGGTTAAAAATCCCTTGTGCGGCGGCAACCGTCACGGTGTTAATTTCTTGTTCAGTGGCGATTTCTTGGGTGCGGTTATTAAATTCCACCGCTGTGCCCACCCGATCCCCTTGCGTGTTCATCACAGGGGTGAAAATCGGGTCAATGGTCAACGAGCCTATTTTCAGCGTGGTGCGCAAGCTTTGAGTGAGCTGATCGAGTAATTGCCGTTGTTGGGCAGGATTGTGATAAAACACATCAATCGGTGCGCCGATTAAATTGTTTGCATCAAACTTGGGCAGTTCTTGGCGAATATTGTGTTCATCGCTTTTAAACAAGCGTTGTGCCACTTCATTGATATAAATCACTTGATGCTGCGCATCCAAAATAATCACGCCTGTGGTGACGCAATCTAAAGCGCGGTTAATACGCAAGGCATCTTCTGTAATCGCTTTTTCGCGGGCGATGCGTTCACGAAGCTGAATTTGCATGCTGTCAAAGGCAATTAGCAACTGTCCCGTTTCATCTTGGCGATCGTGGGTGATTTGGTTGTGTAAATTCCCTGCGGCAATCGAATTGGCGACATTTACCGCCTGAGTTAAGGGGCGATTAATCGCACGGGCGAACAGATATACAATTCCCAAACTACACAAAGTGCTTAAAACCAAGAGGGCGTATACCCAAAACAGTGCTTCTTCACGCTCTTTGCCAGCATGCTCCATAAAACTGATAGCTTTATTATTTGCAAACTCACTGACTTTATTAACCAGCTCTACTGATTGTTTGAATTTAACCAAATTAGTGCCTGTCAAAATCTGTTGACGGGCTTCTTCATTTTTACCCTGACGTTTTAGGTTAAAAATCTCTTCACGGGCATGTCGCCATTCAACCAAGCTCGCACGCAGTGCCACTACATTATTAGCATCTCCCAGAAAACGTTCTGCAACTAAACCCAGGGCTTCAACAGAGTCTTCGTCAAGTTTATTCACTTTAGCGATCATATTTTCTGACACTTGACTATCGATCATTGCCATATCACGCATGTGTAAGCGTATTTCGAGCAGCATAATGTGTACATCACGAATCGTTTTGGTGACAGTAAATGGATGATAATGAAGCTTCGTGGTTAAAGTCGCTAATCGATTCATTTGATAGATTGCGAAACCACCCAGTGCGACACTAAACAGGGTCATCGCCATGAAGCCCATAAATAAACGTGTACGAATTTTCATTGCTTTAAACATAATGATTTCATCCCCTACAAATATGCTTGGAACTTATGCAGTCTTGATGCCATAAGCACATGCAAATGCTTATTAGTTAGCTTATTTTATCTGAATATGTAACTTATTACTTAAACTTATCAAGTTAGGGTTGATTGTGTGTGGCGTGGTGACCCCTTTTGAAAAAGGGGGCAGGAGGAAGAGAGTCTCAAAGTATTTTTTAACTGCTTATAAAGCAGCCCCTAAATCCCCTAAAGGGGACTTTAAAGACAAAATCTTTTAGGTTTAGCCCCCTTTAGGGGGTTGGGGGCTTTCTTTAAAGCAACTTTGGGACTCTCCTCCCCTCACTCCCCCTTTTTCAAAGGGGGAGGCTAAATCGAGATTTAACCTTATTTATTTAGCACTAAATAAAAACTGTCAAGAATTCGCAAGAAGGGAAATTTCAGGCAAGAACTGCAAATTTAAGAAGCACTGGGCAATTGAGTTTCTTGGGCATTTAAGCTTTGTCCATGAATACTGCGCCCGTCTGCGCCCATCAAATATAAATATAAGGGAATAATTTGTTCTGGCGTGGGCAAGGTGGCGGGGTCTTCGCCGGGAAAGGCAGAGCTTCTCATACCTGTACGTGTGCCGCCGGGATTGATGGTGTTGACACGAATATTGGTGTTGGTTTCCAATTCATCTGCCAGCACTTGCGCCATGCCTTCAATGCCAAATTTAGAAACTGCATATGCGCCCCAGTAGGCTCGACCTTTGCGTCCCACGCTAGATGAGGTGAAAATCACCGAAGCATCCGCCGCTTTGCGTAACAAGGGTAAACAGGCCTTGGTCAGCAAAAATGGGGCATTCAAATTGACCTGCATCACCTGAAACCACATGGTGGTGTCGTAATAATCGAGCGGCGTTAATGAACCCAACATAGCAGCGTTATGCAGCAAGCCGTCTAAATGTCCAAATTCATTGCTCAAAGTGCGGGCTAAATCTTCATAATCTTTAGCAGTCGCGCCTTCCAAATTCATCGGATAAATTGCGGCTTGCGGATGCCCTGCGGCTTCGATTTCGTCGTACACCATTTCAAGCTTACGAATGGTGCGCCCTAATAAAATGACCGTTGCGCCGTGGGCAGCATAGGCTTTGGCAGCAGCGCGTCCGATGCCATCACCAGCTCCGGTGACTAAAATAATACGTTCTGCTAAAAGGTTGGGAGCGGGATGATAGTCAAACATAAAAATTTCCTTGAATTTTATCTTTCATAATCGGGAGCGCGAGGGAGCAGTCCATTAAGAGAATATTATAAATCAGTTGTCCGCAAGACACATTATAAAAAACTCATCACTGAGCAGTTCCCTCTTCAAAGCAAGCGAGTTTTACGTCAATAAATACACAATTGCCTCATTTTTGGCGGCGACATTCTCAAAAAACTGGCGGACATTCTCAAACACTTCCAGAAATTCTTCTTCGTCTTCTTCCTCGCTCCAACGCTCACCGTGATAAATTTCTTCATAATCTAAACTGCTTAAAATCTCACGGATTGCGTCACTGTGACAGGCAGCCAGTTGTTTCGCCAACAGTGCCACCTCTTCAGCAGAAAGATAAAACGCTATTTCAGCACAGGGCAAACCCGTGAGCTGTTGCAGTTTTGTTGAAAACTCAATGTCCAACTTGTCCAAAGTTTGTGCCAGAATGTCCCACGCATCATCAATACACAAATTATTTTCGTTGGGATAAACATCTCGTTCTTTGCGTAAAACTTCACAAAGTGCATCGGGATCATCTTTCAATGCTGAGAAGACGTTTTCCGAAATTGCACTAAAGTCAGCACCAAAACTCATGGGTAAACTCCTTCGTGTTATTGTTACGTCACGATTTATTTGTTGAT
>JBDKHS010000138.1:0-9058 GCA_039797505.1 Pseudomonadota bacterium
TCGTAACCTGCGACACTGAGTAAGTTAGACAAAGCCGCACCGTATGCTGCGCCGCGCCCGTGTCCCACGTGTAAAGGGCCTGTGGGATTGGCAGACACAAATTCCACCATCACTTTTTGACCCGCACCGACTGTTCCCCGCCCGTAGTGTTCGCCTTGTTCTAAAATGTCTGCAATAATCTGGCGATAGGCATTGGGCATGAGGAAAATATTGATAAATCCCGCGCCTGCAATTTCAACTTTGCTGACAAAATCTGCACTAGGCAAGGCCGCAACAATTCGCTCCGCCAAATCTCGTGGACGCATTTTGGCAATTTTGGCTAAAACCATGGCTAAATTACAGGCAAAATCTCCAAACTTAGGATCGCGGCTGCGTTCAAGTTGAACTTCGACCACGGTGTCTTGTGGAATTAAGCCTTCTGTTTGGAGTTGTACAAGTGCGTGTTGGAATAAGGTTTGAAGTTGTGGTTTCAAGGAAAAGCTCTGCCCTGTTAAAATTATTCTGAGAATGAACGCGTTGTGAGAATAGGTAAAAACCTTGCTATTATTAAAGGTTGTATTGAGTCAATAATACCTGAAATAGTTTTTAAAGTAGAGAGGCGTGTCCAGTGAAAGAGATAGGCAAAGTATTCAGAACCTGTGGGTTATTGCTGATCATGATGGGAATTTGTTCACAAGCTATGAGTTTAGAACCGCATGTGCCCCACACGCCGAGCTTACGAATTAGCCTGAATGATTGGACAGGACAGCATATCAGTGCACATATTATGGGTGAAGTTTTGAAAAAAGCAGAGTATCGCGTACAGTATGTAGAAGTTGATTATTTAAAACAAATCAAAGAGTTGACACTTGGAAATCTTGATTTCGTCACCGAAATCTGGGCAACCACGGGTAAAGAATCTTTGGACGCAGGTTTAAGTACGGGAAAAATCGAGTCTTTCAGTGACACGGGTTTAATGTCGATTGAAGAATGGTGGTATCCGCTTTATATGAAGGAAAAATGTCCTAAATTACCCAATTGGCGTGCCTTAAATGACTGTGCCGAATTGTTCGCCACGCCCGACACTGCGCCCTTGGGGCGATATTTAGGCGGCCCTGTCTCATGGGGCGGTTATGATGAGGAGCGAATTGAGGCGTTGGGGTTGAAGTATAAAGTCGAACATGTGGAAAATGACGCACAGCTCTATCAAGAATTAGACAGCGCGTATAAAGCGCATCAACCGATTTTATTATGGGTGTACGCGCCTTATTGGATACCTGATGAATATGCAGGCGAATGGGTCGAGTTTCCACGCTATCAACCTGAATGCTATACCAATCCCAGTTGGGGAATTAATCCTGAAAAAACACATGATTGTGGCAAACCGCGCGGCCCGATTTGGCGGGTGGTTGCTAAACATGTCAGTGTGCAACACCCAAGAGCTTATAAAATTTTTCGGGCATTCCGCTTAAATAATTATGAAATGAGCCGCATGGTTAAACAAATCGATGTGCATCACGAAAAACTGGATGATGTGGTGGCGGTGTGGATGCAGAAAAATACACGGCGGTGGCAGGCATGGCTGAATTAAAAGCTTGTCAGTTTGCGATGCCCTCCCCCAGTCCAGAAGAAGAACAGGCTTATCTGACACGGTCAGCAATTTACCCTGGTCATTTCCTGAACCTGTCACCCATATTGCGAATTCAGCATTTGGAAATGCGAACGGTTTTAGCAAAATTTAATCGAGATGTGCCAACTCTGCTAAGCATTCAGATTGGGATTGGGGTAATTTATGATTTAGAGGAAGGGCTTGTGAAGGGCTTGTGAGCTAAATCAGCAGCCCATATTTTGAAATTTCAGGACTGGCATTGTTGCCAGCCCCCACGCAGCTTCTAGCCCACACGTTCCATTTCTTCTGCAACAATCACATAACGCCATGAATCGCTATTTGCGGTGCAACTATAGCAACTGATTAAGGTTAAACGACGATTCATAATTGGGGTTAACAACTGCATATTGGTCTTTTCAACGATTTGAATATCTGAAACTTTATAACGCCATAAACCACTGCGCAAAGATTCCAGCACCAATAAATCCCCCACATGTAAATTCTGCAAAATCTGCAAATCGGTATCAGGATGCACACTAAGAATGCTATTTCCCAGTTCGCCAGGAATCGCACTGCTGTCTAAATGTCCCAGCGCGTAGGAGGAAACTCCTTCACTGGCGCGAGCCAATATCACCCGTTCAAAATTCAACTGAGGAATTGATAAACGAGCCAAGGGATAGGTATTTGCCCAAGGCCAAGGTTTCACTTGACGACCACTGGCTTGAGTGCGCACCCAAGCGGTGTGTAATAAACCATGTGCAACCCATGCTTGCGGAGAATACAGCGATTTACCATGACTGCTATTCCACACAATCATCATTAACAAAGCACCTATGACAATCCAGCTTAAACGCGAGAATGTCCGCAAGGTGTGCTTAGCCATAATTCCTCCAGATAAGACAAAAGTTACAAACTTAACTTGCAGAAGAAATTAACAACACAACACCTGCTAATACGACAGCGGAAGAAAATCCCGCTAACAAACTAACACCTACAAAGTTTAATAAATTCATAAAAGGGGCAGATTGAGAGCTTGATTTCAGCGTAGTCGTATTCATATCGTAATATCTCCAAAGTAATTAAAAATGAGTCGGTTTAAAAACGCACTCAGCTCAGTCTTCTAACTGCGGTGGTGCTGTCAACATAAGATAAGTCTCATTGTAAAAAGGAGTTATGACAAAGCAAGGGCGAAATATGGCAAAAAAATGGAAATCTGCCTTTTATGAGTACTCATTTGAGTTTTAGCAGTACTAGGGATAGGTATTAACCGCTAAAGAAGCCCCTAAATCCCCTAAAGGGGACTTTAAATACTAAACAAGTATTTTGTGTTTAGCCCCCTTTAGGGGGTTGGGGGCTTTTTTAAAGATTTTTAAACACGCTACTTTTTGTTAAAACTTACTTGATGACACACCCTAATAACCTGAGTTCGGGATAAAAAATATTTGTAGTAGGGTGGAATAGCGTCTTCCACCCTGAAATATAGTAGTTAATAGGATGTACTGAGGAACGAAGCATATCCTGTCCGTCCTGATTATCAGCTTAATTCCGCTTGCCTAAGTAAAACAGATACGATATACAGAATAGCCTACGTTAGGCAAAATTCCTCATCACGGGATTGCTATCCCGCAGTCTCAAAAATCCTGCTAACCTAACGTTTATAACATATCTCTTATTAACAGAAGAGTTCAATAATGCACTATGTTCTACGTTTCACGGACCCCCTTGCCCAACGCGCGGAACACAGCGGACGCAAGGGTGCAAATCTGGCAGGTTTAACCCAAAATAATCTTCCTGTACCCGCAGGCTTTATTGTCACCACCGAAGCCTATCGCAGCTTTATCGCGCCAGAACTGCGCGTGCTTGCTTCGGTGGCACAATGGAATTTTGGGCTGCCCGAAGTGATTCGTAAACGCAGTGCAGAACTGCATGCCAATTTAGCCGCTTTAGCACTGCCCACCGCCGTGGTGAATGCCATCACGGAAGCCCTTGCCGAATATTCCCCCCAACAAGCCTTTGCAGTACGTGCCTCCCCCGTGGTTGATGATTTGCTGGGATCAGCCTTTGCAGGAAAATATGCGAGTTATTTAAACTGTCACGGCAGCGCGGCAGTGCTTAAACATATCAAACAGTGCTTTATTTCCTTGTGGCAAGACCGCGCAATTACTTATCGCAACCATCATCAGTTTTCACAACAAGAAATTACGATTGCTGTGGTGGTGCAAGCGATGTTAAATACCGAAGTCGCGGGCGTGGGTTTTAGCGTCAATCCGATTAATGGAGAATTGCGCCAAACTGTGGTAGATGCCAATTATGGATTGGGGCATGTGTTGGGCGATGCCACCCACGAAGCAGATCGTTGGGTCTTGCATAAAGACAGTGGCGAAATTCTCAGCGCACACATCAGCAAAAAAACTTTACAGCTCACCACGGCAAGCAGCGACGGCACGATAGAAGAAGTTTTGAGCGACGGACAGGCAAATATGCCCTGTTTAACCCCGCATCAATTACAAAATTTAAACCAATTATTAACGCAAATTGAAACCCAATACGGCTTTCCACAAGAAATTGAATGGGGTTGGTGCGATGGACAATTTTACTGCCTACAAACCCGCCCCATCACCACCTTGCCGCCCCATTGGACACGCGACGAGGCTTGTGCACGTTTTCCCAATGTGATTACACCCTTGGCGTGGGATTTCATCAATCCGCTGTTTCACCATTCGCTACATTATTCTTTTCATTTAATGAATTACCCACCATTTCAAGGGCAATGGTTTGACGTGCACGACCATTATTTATATGGTAATCAAAATGCAGTCGAAATTTACACCCAAGGTCTGCCCTTTAAAATTAATGCCTTAGAAGACTTAAAAGCCTATTTTCCACAGTTATATGAAAATTTCCGCTGGATGCAAGAATTGCCAAATCAATGCTTATATTCATTGGACAATTATCTGGTGAACTTGGGTGAACTGGCGCGTGAACCCTTGGCTGAAAAAAATTTAAGTGAATTGTGGCAGTTTATCAGCCAGATACACGGTTTGGGATATGAATATTTTCGTCCTAATCTTGCCATTTACTTAACCTGCGACTTGCTGAAAGCCCGTTTATTACAATTGCTGCAATGCCAATTCAGCAAAACCGAAAGCCTGTGTGTATTCGATAATTTGCTGGGCAATCTTGAAACCAAATCTCAAGAAATCGAAAATCATTTATTTAAACTGGCGCGTTATCTGCGGGCGCAACCCGAATTATCTCTACTCTTACAACAAACGCCATCGCGTGAAATTATTGCCCGCGATTTATTGGCAGAGTTCCCTAAATTTTCCCAACAATTTCAGCAATTCTTAAAAACGCACGGACACCGCGAAATTGATTTAGACCCCTATCATCCGACTTTTATCGATGCGCCGTGGATGGTGTTGGATGATTTACGCCTGCGAGTTCACAGTCCCTTGCTGGATGTGCCGCCCGTGACAGAGGCGCGTTTGCAGCAAGCAGAACATGCCTTATTTTTACGCTTGCCCTTGGATTTACATTTCTTTTTCCGTGAAATGATTCGGCTCACGCAACTGT
Organism: Pseudomonadota bacterium; assembly: GCA_039797505.1. GTDB lineage: Bacteria > Pseudomonadota > Gammaproteobacteria > Beggiatoales > Beggiatoaceae > JAQTYU01. The sequence continues at coordinate 5,165 of JBDKHS010000138.1, forward strand.
ACACGCGCTTGGCGGATTTGGTGCATTATCAAACCACGCGCTGGATTGTGCCCTTGCGGCGTGGGGTGCTCAGTTTGGGACAAATTTTACAAAATCAGGGAGTTATCCATGAAGCACAAGATATATTTTTTGCGCATTTATTGGATTTAGAAGATGCTGTGCAACGCAATTCGCCACGGGTGTGGACACAATTGGCGGAACACATCGAGATAGAAAAACAGGCGTATTTAGAAGATAAATTACTCACCCCTGTGTGGGTGCTGGGTGATAATCATTATGAATTTCCACATAAAGATAATTTAAACGGCAGCGCGGACAGTGCTGGTGTGGTGGAAGGTGTGGTGTTTTTAGTGCGCAATGTCGATGATTTTGGCTTGTTCCCACGCGGTGCAATTTTGGTGGCGCGTAATACGCATGCAGCATGGATGCCTTTGCTTTATAGTGCGGCGGCCGTGGTTACGGAGGGTGGTGGTGTGTTGTCGTATTCTGCCATCATGGCGCGTAAATTGGGCATTCCTGCGGTCAGTGGCGTGCATGAAGCATTCAATTTGTTAAAAACAGGGATGCGGGTGCGCGTGAATGGGGATAAGGGGCTGGTGGAGATTGTTTAGCTTTTTGGATTTAGAAGTTACGCAGTTGAATCGTTAGCTTTTTGATTTTACGGGGAAGCTGATTATGCAGTGCACCATACCAACTCATAGTAAATAAAAGCATTCGTGTTTCAACTGCGTAATTCCTAGGATTAATAGCAGCGCAAGGATTGTCAGAATCAAAATTCACAGGATTATCCGAATCAATCAGGGTGAACGCCTAATGATGGAAGACAGTTTTTTAGTTCTGCAAATCCTTGAATCCTGTAACGCCTGATGCTGACACGGGCTAATGTTGCTATTTCTTAGTGCGTTTCACATGCCGCATCATACGTTTACGCGCATGAACTTGACGCGGACTCAGCGGATTTTTACGCCCTTCAAACGGATTTTCACCTTGTTTAAAACTCAAACTGATTGGCGTGCCGTGCAACTTCAAAATATTCCGCAACTGATTGATTAAATAGCGTTCATAGTGTTCAGGCATCTCTTTCACCTGATTGCCATGAATCACAAAGCGCGGCGGATGAATGCCACCTTGGTGCATAAAGCGTAGTTTAATCCGTCGTCCTTTCACAATCGGCGGAGGATTTTTTTCAACAATGCGTTCCAAAATTTGGTTCAATTGCGAAGTGGTCACTTGACGATGTGCCGCACTCCACGCTTTAAATACCGACTTAAATAACAGACCGACACCCGTGCCATGCAGCGCGGAAATAAAATGAATATCCGCAAAATCCACAAAGTGTAAACGCCGCGTCAGGTCAAATTTGACATTGTTACGTTTTTCAGCACTCAAACCGTCCCACTTGTTGACCGCAATCACCAAGCAACGCCCACTTTCCAGCACACTGCCGATTAAATTTGCGTCTTGGTCAGTCATGCCTTCGGTGGCATCCAGTAAAATCACCACCACATGCGCAAATTCAATCGCTTGCAAGGTTTTAATAATACTGAATTTTTCAATCATTTCCTCGACACGAGAACGCCGCCGCACGCCCGCCGTGTCGATTAACACATATTCTTGTCCATCGCGTTCAAACGGAATTTCGATGCTGTCGCGGGTGGTGCCGGGTTGGTCAAACGCAATCACGCGTTCATACCCTAAAATTTGATTCACCAGCGTAGACTTGCCGACGTTGGGACGACCGACAAACGCCACTTTAATCGTGAGGTCTTCGATGTCTTCAATAACGGGTTCTTCGTCATCCTCGTAAATATATTCATCGGATTCTTCAGGCTGCGGCGGCAAGGGAAATTGCTCGAGCACTTCTTCAATCATATCCCCAACGCCGCGCCCGTGAGCCGCTGCAATCACATGAATATGTGAGAAACCCAGACGATGAAATTCCGCGCTGACTATCGCTCTTTCCAAACCCTCAGATTTGTTAATCACGAGGTGAATTTTTCGGCTGTAGGTGCGTAAACGCTGTGCGATTTCTTGATCTTCGCCCGTCAAACCTGCACGCCCATCGACGATGAAAAGCACGCTATCGGCTTCTTCAACTGCTAATAAGGCTTGCTCGGTGACCATATCGTCAATGTCAGCCTCGCCCGCCGTTAAGCCGCCTGTGTCGATTACTAAATAATCGCGCTCCCCGACAACGCCTCTCCCGAACTTACGGTCACGGGTCAAACCTGAAAAATCGGCAACTAACGCATCGCGTGTCCGGGTTAGTACATTAAAAAGTGTGGATTTGCCCACATTGGGGCGACCAACAATAGCTATCGTGGGTAACATGGTGAACTTATATGAAGTAATTAAATGGAATAGTTGAATTATAAGCGATTGGCTGATGTTCAACGTGAAGATGATCTTAAACTTAACTGCGCACCCAAGCCCACAACCCCCTAAAGGGGGCTAAAAATTAAACAATTCTTGTTCCCAAGCGTTGCTTGGGAACACATTCTTGGATGCGCTGCATCCTGTATAAATACAGACCGCAACGCGGTCAAGACAGCATTCCCAAGTGGCACTTGGGAACGAGAAAGATTAAACAGAAATATTTTCTTGTCTTTAAAAGTCCCCTTTAGGGGATTTAGGGGCTTCTTCAAGGAGCGCAATTTTACGATTATTTTAAAAGCTCAGGCGGCAATAAAGGATTAATGGTTTGTAAAATGCCTTTGAGCAATCTGGGATTACCTGCCACCACGTTTCCTGAAATTAAGAAATTGTGCCCGCCTGCAAAATCACTGACCAAACCGCCTGCTTCTTGAATCATTAACGCGCCTGCGGCAACGTCCCATTCACGCAGACCCATTTCCCAAAAGCCGTCTAAACGTCCTGCGGCAATATAGGCTAAATCTAAGGAAGCAGCCCCAGCGCGGCGCACATCGGACACTTGGGGAAACAATGCGCTAAAGGTTGATAAATAAGTTTCTAAATAATGGGGCGTTTTAAACGGGAAACCTGTGCCTAATAACGCGCCAGGTAAACCTGTTAAATTGCCGACACGAATGCGGCGATCATTTAAAAATGCGCCTTTACCACGTAAAGTGGTGAATAATTCATCACGCAACGGGTCATAAATTACCCCTAATTCTGTGCGTCCTTGTTGGCGTAAGGCAATCGAAACCGCGAATTGTGGGTTATTGTGTAAAAAGTTCGTCGTGCCGTCTAAAGGATCAATCACCCATTCATAATCTGATTTGCCTTGATGATGACCGCTTTCTTCAGCCAAAATCGAGTGTTCAGGAAAAGAACGTTGTAATAATTCAATAATGGTCGCTTCGGATTGACGATCCACTTCACTGACAAAGTCATTATTGCCTTTGCTGTCAATTTGAGAAATTTTGCCCTGATAATAGGCGCGACTAATCAATCGGCCCGCTTGACGGGCGGCTTGAATCGCAATCGCTAACATGGGGTGCATAGTTTTTGCCTCCTGCTTAAAAGCATATTCTACCGAGTTTTGGTCACGCTGTATTCAACTATCAAGTATGTCCCTGATTTTTTATATACCGCGTCCATTATAAAACCGATTCTAGGGGTGAATTTATTCGCACAATCGAGTTAAAAACTCATGCGAATAAATTCGCACCTACAATTCGCTTAGTTTCGCAAATTTAGCTTAAAATTAAGGGTAGTGCAAAAGAGGCAGTGATTTGTTGTAATGGTTAATGAAATAAATGATAGCTCCGATATGATTTTCTAACTTCTTGGAGAAAGTTTTCCGCACTAACCGACTCACTCGCTGTCTTAACGTATTGTTAAATCGCTCAATATGATTAGTAAGCCCACTCTCTTTCCCAACAGCCTTATGTCGTTTACTGGGGAGCACTTTCTTGTAAGCTTCCCAGAAAT
>JBDKHS010000139.1:0-6585 GCA_039797505.1 Pseudomonadota bacterium
CCCGTGTGGGCGAATAAACACTGGCTTGGTACGTGGTATCCCGTTGGGGCGAAAGATGCTCATTTATTGTCACATTATGTGAAACAATTCAACAGCATTGAATTAAACAGCACCCATTATCATTTGCCCGATATTGCCAGCGTGCAACGCTGGAAAAGCACCGCGCCCCGCCACTTTCGCTTTTGTCCTAAAGTATTACAAGAAATCAGTCATTATCAATTATTTGATGGTACTGCTGCGCCCTTGCTCGCCGAGTTTTGTGCGCATATACAACTCTTAGAGGAAAAATTAGGCTGTGCTTTCCTGCAATTACCCAATTATTTCACCCCTGATAAGTTGCCGCTGTTAGCAAATTTACTGCAAACCCTCCCCAAAAACTTCCCGCTGGCACTCGAAATACGTCATCCAGCATGTTTTCAACCCGAATTTTTTAACCGCTATTTGGATTTATTACAGCATCATCAGCTCAGCACCGTGATCACTGATGTTGCGGGGCGACGCGATGCCTTGCAGTTAGCATTAACCTCATCCACAGCCTTCATTCGCTTCGTGGGCAATAGTTTACATCCTAGCGATTTTCAACGTTTAGACGCGTGGGTCGAGCGCATTGCAGCGTGGCTAGCACAAGGTTTACAGCAATTATATTTTTTCTTACATCAACCTGATAATACACTCGCGCCAGAATTGGCGGTGTATTTTATCGAACGCTTAAACCAACGCTGTCAATTGCAGCTCGCTGTTCCTCAAAAACAGGCACAAGTGCAACAAGGAAAATTATTTTAAGGCGTACAAAATTCTTGTTAGAATGCAGTGCTTGGTTATAACCAAAGGATAATTAAGATGTCAAAACCGATTTACATCATTATTGAAAAGCGCACCGATACCGCGTTGGCTGAAGAAGTGAATAAAAAAATTCGAGAAGGCTATGTTCCACACGGCAATCTTGTGATTTGTGCAGACCAAGCAGGTTTTACCCAAAGTTACACTCAAGCCTTATTGCTAAGAGCGCAACCTGCCGCAGCCCCTGCTAAACCCAAGGCTTAAGTTTTAGGCGTGTAAATTTATAAAAACGTTTTTAAATTGAATGGAAATGCAGCCAATGAATAACGCTGCGAATGCTTCTGGGGTGATTTCTCAGCGAGGAAATCGCCCCTTTATTATTTTTGAAGTGGCTCATCGGGTGCGTAAACTAATCCACAATTTACGCAAGGGCGTTACCCGCACCGCATGTTTAAAGAGTTGATAACCATCGTGTTCTAACTCTTGCAAGGTGGCAAGTGACAACTGCATTCTTATCCGTCCTGCGCGTTGCGTGTCATAATCGCTGAGCGGTAATTGTGTGAGGGCTTTGCTGTAATATTTACGAATGCGTGTGGCTTGATAAGCAAAAATTGCCTGAATTTTTTCGTCAAAGCGAGCCTCGTAAAAATCTTGGGGGCTGATTTGAAATTGTTTTAATTCACCCTGCGGCAAATAAATTCTCCCCACCAAAGCATCCCGCCGCACATTGCGCAAAATGCCGAGTAATTGCATCGCAATCCCCAAAGTGTTTGCATAGGTTAAGCTGTTGACATCTTTATAACCCATCACTTGGGTACATAATTGGCTGAGTTTGCCCCCAGTCAAATCACAAAACGCTTCTAATTCGGCAAAATTTGCATACTCGCCTTGATCTAAATTGTGATCAATGCCGTGCAGAATCTGCTCAAAATGCTGGGCTTCTAATCCATAGCTTTCAATCGCTTTGCTCAACTCAAGACAAACGGGATGTCGTGCATTGCCTGCAAAAAGCTCTGCGATTTCGCTTTGCCACCATTGCAGTTTGGCGCGTGCCACTTGCGGATCATGGCATTCATAACTGATTTCTTGCAGCTCGCACCAAAACGCATGCAACGCCACGATTGCATTGCGCTTTGCGCTTTGCAAAACACGAATACTGTAATAAAGGCTAGAGCCTTCGTGCACCGCTTTTTCTTCACAGTAAGAGAGCGAATTCATAATTAAATTAAGGCATTGGATTGAGTGTGTACGAGGTAATTAACCGAGACATCATCATTTAAATAATAATGCTTGGTAATAGGATTATATCCCATTCCTGTCAAGTTTTTGACGCTTAAATCCGCCTGTTCTGCCCATGCAGCCAATTCTGCGGGACGGATAAATTTTGCATAGTCATGCGTGCCTTTGGGCAACAATTGCAGCAGATATTCAGCCCCAACTACGGCGAATAAATAGGCTTTTAAATTGCGATTTAAGGTTGAAAAAAACACATGTCCATTCGGCTTGACTAGGCGTTGACAAGCTTGAATCACTGAGGCGGGATTGGGTACATGTTCCAACATTTCCATACAAGTGACCATGTCGAAACTGGCAGGTGCGCTGTCGGCAAGGGCTTCAGCGGTGATTTGTTGGTAGTCAATTTGTAGGGCAGATTCGTATAAATGTAGTTTTGCCACATTTAAGGGTTCATTGCTCATATCAATGCCTGTCACGCTTGCTCCACTGCGTGCCATGCTTTCACTCAAAATGCCCCCGCCACAGCCCACATCTAAAATCTTTTTCCCTGATAAACCTTGGGCGCGGGATTCAATATATTTTAGGCGCAAGGGATTAATATCATGCAAGGGTTTAAATTCACTGTCTTGATCCCACCAACGGGCAGCCAAGACAGCAAATTTCTCTAATTCACGCGGATCGACATTGGTATTCATAGAGGTATCCATGAGTTTTTCTGCAAGGAGAAGCTATTATAACCTGTCGAGATTTTTAAATCCCCTCGGCTTCTTTTTTCAATGGGCGTGAACATATTTCTGAACCACCATTTACATAATGACCCCAGGGCGGAGAAGAGTCCCAAAGTATTTTTAAACTGCTTAAAGCAGCCCCTAAATCCCCTAAAGGGGACTTTAAAGATAAGAGAAATTTATATTTAGCCCCCTTTAGGGGAGGGCTAGTGCAAGAGGCATAATGCTTTTTAAAACATCGGATTACGCTAGTTTTTCCTTTTCTTAATTTCATATATTTGTGTATTTAGCCGCTTATTTTGTCTATTTACGACCATTTTTTAACTTATTTTTATAACAATTCTTTTATAAAAATAGCAGCACTAAATATTATAACTATATGATAGTAAATCATAATAACTGTTACGTAACGATTTATCTGCTTCTTAACGAAAGTGTACAGAATACTGAACGTTTCGTAACAGGCAGAAAAAAGTAATCTAACTCCATGTTATAAAAATGAATTATGCTTCTTGCATTGGCTCTCCCTAAAGGGGGGCTAAAGATAAAGATTAATAAGCTGTTAAGTCCCCTTTAGGGGATTTAGGGGCGCAGTTAAAGGGAGTTAAAAATACTTTGGGACTCTCCTTGGGGTTGGGGACTTTTTTAAGCTGTTTCCAAAAACACAGGCAAAAAAATAAGGGACAATTGTCCCTCAAATAAACTAGTAAATTCTATTCAACTTGCGTTGATTACTGAAATAACGCATCTCCTGAAAAGCCTTCGCGCTCCAAAATTTCCCGCAAGCGTCGTAAAGCCTCAATTTGAATCTGGCGCACTCGTTCCCGCGTGATGCCGATTTCTGCGCCCACTTCTTCCAAAGTCGCAATTTCTCCGCCATCTAAACCAAAGCGACGCTCCACCACAACTCTTTGTTTATCATTGAGTTGAGAAAGCCAGAGTTCGATATGGCGTAACACATCCGCATCTTGTAATAAGACGGAAGGATCAGGATTTTGCTCATCGGGAATAGTGTCGAGCAAGGATTTTTCGGAATCATTGGCGCGGGGTGTGTCCACCGAAGTGACGCGCTCGTTTAAACCGAGCATTTTTTTCACTTCTTCAATCGGACGATCCAACATCGTGGCAACATCTTCGGGGGTGGGTTCACGATCCAAGGTTTGTGACAAATGGCGTGCTGCCCGCAAATAAATATTGATCTCCTTCACCACATGAATCGGCAAGCGAATCGTGCGGGTTTGATTCATCAAAGCGCGGTCGATGGTTTGTTTAATCCACCATGTTGCATAGGTGGAAAACCGAAAACCGCGCTCAGGGTCAAATTTTTCCACAGCACGAATTAAACCTAAATTTCCCTCTTCAATCAGGTCTAATAAAGCCAAACCTCGGTTCATATAACGGCGTGCAATTTTCACCACCAGCCGTAAATTCGCCTCAATCATACGTCTTCGTGCTGCCTTGTCTCCCTTGAGTGAAAGGCGAGCTAACATAACTTCTTCTTGTGCTGTTAACAAGGCAGAAAATCCAATTTCATTGAGATAAAGACGGGTTGCATCTTTATCGCCTTCGTTAAACGTTGGCACGGGCACAACTTCAGCAGCTTCTCCTACGAAACTGCTTATAAAGTTCTCGGGGTCATCTTCTTCCAAAAGGACGACTTCGGTTTCTTCTTCTGCGGCAATTGGGTCATCATCCATACCAACCTCTGCTTCATAATCTGTGGTTTTACTGTGTTAATGGGGGAAGAAAAGCATAGGATCAACTCTTTTGCCACGACAATTTAATTCAAAGCGTAACATTCCCTGACGTTTGGCATTCATCCCCATGTCGGCAAGATGTTGCCCAGCCTGCACCCATGTTCCTTGACGCACTTGCAGATTTGCATTGTGCGCATAAATACTCATAAACCCTTCATTATGTTTGATAATCACTAGATTAGGATACCCTTTAACCCCCTTTCCACTGTAGGCAACTTGTCCCGCTGCAATCGCATAAACCGCTTGTCCTGCTTGTCCAAAAATATTAACGCCTCCCGTTCCTCGGGTAGTTGTTCCACCCTGTGTGGGATAATTTAAGGGGACAGGCGGTGCGCACGCATGCTTTTCAAGTTTTGATAAAGGTGCACTCACAGCCGCTTGCCGTGAAGGCTTCTTAGCCTTGCGTTTGTCGGTTAGGGGTTTGATTTCCGTTTCTGGGGGTGGAAAAGGCACACGCAATACTTGTCCTGTGCGGACGCTATAAGGAGAAGTTAAGGCATTGAGTTTAACAAGTTCAGCAAAACTTGTACCAAAGCGTTGCGCGATTAAAGACAGCGTGTCACCGCGTTGCACGGTATAAACACTGATTGCGCCGGGGGTGTTCTCGGCAAACCCCGCACAGCCTGACAGATTGGAAACAGTTAATACGCTAAAAACGAGCGTGAAAATACGGGGAAAGGCTAACACAGAGCACGGCTCAACCTTGGGAGATTTAAAAGAAAGGGGCTTGAATCAAAATGTAATCTGAATTCAAACCCCAAAAGTTAATAACAGTTTAAGGTGGAACAATCAGTAATTTTTTACCCGGTAACACCGTGTAAGGTTTGCCTATACCGTTCCAAATGGCTAAGTCATGCGTGGTAATGCGATATGAAGCGGCAATACTATCCAAAGTTTCGCCCGCTTGCACGGTGTGAAAACTTGCCACGGCACGTCCTGAACCTGAAGGGGTAATCATGCCACGTCCTGCGGTTTTCGCAGCGGGCTTTACCGTTTTTGCAGGTTCGGTCACGGGTTCAGGCACAACCTGAGTCGTATGTTTACTGGATTTAGTAATGACTTGGGATTTTTTATGTACTTTAGCTTTAGCAGGAACACTCGTTTTCTTTGCCGCCGCATGGGGCTGGGCAATTAATAACACTTGTCCCACACCGATGGTATAAGGCACAGGCAAACGATTCCATGCTGCCACTTCTTCAGGGGTGTAACCATAACGGCGGGAGATACTGTATAAAGTCTCACCTGCGCGCACCACATGCTGCTTCCCATTCACCGCTGCCTGAGGTTTACTTCCCATTGTCGGGGCGGGCGCGAAACTATTGCTTGCAGCCATAGGCACATTGCTGCCCAAACGCACCACTTGACCCACCGTCAAATGATAAGGGGGGGCTAAGGCATTGATCGCAATTAAATCATGGGGGGATAATTGGTAACGGCGTGCAATGTTATACACCGTATCGCCTGATTGCGCAGTGTGATACCCCGTCATGGAAGTCGTGGGCGTTGTGTTACCCACCCCCGAGCTGCTGGGTGTTACTGCACGCGGTGTGGTGGCAACATTGGGGGATGCCACTAATAAGCGTTGTCCTTGCTTTAAGGTATAAGGGGCTTTGAGTCGATTCCAGCTTGCAATATCTTGGTAATTGCGTCCATAACGGCTTGCCACGCTATAAATAGTGTCGCCGCGTTTGACTACATAGTAATTACCTGAAGTCCCAGTGCTTACGGGGGGCGTGGTGCTTTCTAAACTGCCCTCATAACTAGGGACAGGATAGGTGATGCTTGAGTCGGTGCTCAATTCATTATCAGGAATAATCTCAGGCTGTTCTGATTGTAGGGTACTACAGGCACTGAGTAACAGTCCTGCGCCAATCACTGCACAAAGCTTGAGGGGAAAAATCTGCCAGTTCTTCATTGGTGAAAACATACCGTACACTATCATTATTGATGTTATACAAAATATCTGTATTTCTTGCATGAACTGCCAACAAATTCAGATAACAGTTAAAAAACTGCTAAAACTATAATCGATAACACAAAACTTGTCCACTAAAAGCCATTCTTTAGGAAACGTCAATTGTTTA